>JAJYAF010000181.1 GCA_021779655.1 Pseudomonadota bacterium | reverse complement strand
GCTGCCGGACGCGGCGCTCGGCAAGCTGTTGTTGATGTTCCCCGATCCATGGCCCAAGGCACGCCACGCGAAGCGGCGCTTCATGCATCCGCAAATGCTGCGCGAGGTGGCGCGGGTGATGGCGCGGGGCGCGGAATGGCGCGTCGCCTCCGACGATCCGACCTATCAGGAATGGACCGACGCGGTGATCGCCGGACAGGACGCATTCGCGCTGAGGTTCCGCGAGGAGAGAAGGCCCGCGGGCTGGCCGCCCACCCGTTACGAGGCCAAGGCGCTCGCCGCCGGCCGGCGGCCGGTTTACTGGAGCCTGGAGAGACTCTAGCGCGCGGCTGACTCGCTCGCCCGGATGTCGGTTTGGCAGGGTCAGTCGTTGTGCTTCTGCGCCGGGATTGCGAAATTCTGGCCGGGGAAGATCAGGTTGGGATTGTGGATCTGCGTCGCGTTGGCCGCGTAGATCAGCGTGTAGAGGATGCCATGGCCATAGACATGGCGGGCGATGAGCCAGAGATTCTGGCCCGGCGCGATGACGATATGCCCTTCCTGAAGGGCGGCTTTCAGCGTCTCCAGCGCGAAGGGGGCGGAAAGCGGCGGGCCGCCGGGCGCTGAGGTATCGCTCAAATGCAGGGTGCCGCTGCGCTCCGGCACCTGCGCGACGATCGACCAGCGGCCCTGCGGCCCGGCGACCGCGCTGCCGATCGTGACGCCGTTCAGGGTCAGCAGGACGTGATGGCCGGGGGACGCGGTGCCGGAGAAGATCGCATGGCCGTTCGCGTCGTAATCCACGGCGCCAAGGCCGAGGGATCCGGCCGCCGGACCCTGGCCGGACACGATGCGCGAGCCCCCCGGCCCGGTGATGACCGCGAGCGACTGCCCGCCCGGCCCGGCGCCCACATTCACCGACGCGCTGGTTTGCCCCTGCACGATCTGGCCGTTGGCCAGTGTCTCGAAAAGGGTGAGCTGCTGCGCCCCGGGGGGAAGCGGATGGTCCGGCACGAAGGCGAACTCGCCGTTGGAATCGGCCGTCACCGTCCCGATCACGTCATCGCCGTTTTTGATGGTGATGGTGGCCCCCGCATCCGCCCGGCCCGCGATGACGGCATTGCCGGAGGAATCGACCCGCAGGATGTCGAATTGCGGGCCGCGCGCGGGCGCGGGCGCGACCGCGCCGGCGGGCTTGGGCGGTGGTGGCGCGGCTCGCTCCGGCTTGATATGCGTGTTGGCGAAATACACATAGGCGGCGATGGCCGCGACCAGCGCCAGCGCGCCCGCGAAGGTGAGACCCCGGAAACGGTTACCGGCCATTTCCCGCCATCCTCATCCGCCGGCCGCCCCTGCTTGCTTCCACCCGATTACCCTGCCACGAAGCGCGGGCCGCCGGAAGGCGGCCGATGCGTAAAAGAAAGACATTATCGCCATCATGAGTAAATTCGCAGTCACGGTTTTTTGCGGCTCCTCGCGCGGGGCCGACCCGGCCTATGCCGCCGCCGCACGGGAGCTGGGCATGGGTCTGGGGAAGCGCGGCATGAACCTGGTGTTCGGCGGCGGCAATGTCGGGCTGATGGGTGAGATCGCCGCCGCCGCGCTCGGCGCGGGCGCGCATGTCACCGGGATCATCCCGGACTTCCTGCGCCAGCGGGAAGTGGAATTCCCCGGCTTGTCGGAACTCATCGTGACCGATTCGATGCATACCCGCAAACGCCGCCTGTTCGCCCTGGCGGATGCCTTCGTGGTGCTGCCCGGCGGGCTTGGCACGTTCGACGAGACGGTCGAGATCATGACGTGGAAACAGCTCGGGCGGCATAACAAGCCGATCATCCTGTGCGATATCCTGGGCTGGGCGCGGCCGTTCATCGCCCTGGTGGACCAGGTGGTGGAACGCGGATTCGCCCTTCCCTCCGCCCGGGAGTTGTTCGAGGTTACGCCGAACGTGCTGGCCACCCTGGCCCGGCTGGAGGAATTGCGGCGAATTCCGGCGGAATAGGGCGGCCGGATTTTGCGCTTTGGCGATCCCGGTTTCCGTGGCAGAACGGTCCGGGCGCGGGACTGTCACTGAAACTTCATACGATTGCCATTGCTCTGTCATGCAAGCCGCTTAAGGAGGCCCTCATGAAAGCAGCGAATCCGGAGAAGATGGCCGACTCCCCGACGCCGCCGGAGTTGCGCCCCGCGCCCCGCGAGAACGTGCGGATTTCCATCCGGCATCTGGACTTCTATTACGGTGAGACGCACGCGCTGAAGGATATCAACCTCGATATCGCGGATTGCAAGACGACGGCGATGATCGGGCCTTCCGGCTGCGGCAAATCCACCCTGCTGCGCGTTCTGAACCGCATGTACGATCTCTACCCCGGCCAGCGCGCGGAAGGAGAAGTGCTGATCGGCGAGGAGAACATCATTGCCCCGGGCCTGAACCTCACGCGGCTGCGCCGGCGCATCGGGATGGTGTTTCAGAAGCCGACGCCCTTTCCGAAGTCGATTTACGAGAATGTGGTGTTCGGCGTCCGGCTGCATGAAAAACTGGCCAAGGCCGAGCTGGACAAGCGGGTGGAATGGGCGCTCACCAAGGCCGCGCTGTGGAACGAGGTCAAGGATCGGCTTTCCACCTCCGCCCAGGGGCTCTCGGGCGGGCAGCAGCAGCGGCTTTGCATCGCCCGTTCCATCGCCGTGCGGCCGGAGGTGCTGCTGCTGGACGAGCCGACCAGCGCGCTCGATCCCATCAGCACGCTCAAGATCGAGGAACTGATCGACGAGTTGAAGCGTGATTTCACGATCGTGCTGGTGACGCATAACATGCAGCAGGCCGGCCGCTGCGCGGATTCGGTCGCGTTCTTCTATCTGGGCGAGCTGGTCGAGGCCGGGCCGACGAGCCAGATGTTCACCGCCCCGCGCGAGCGCCGGACGCAGGAATACATTACAGGAAGGTTCGGCTGAGGGACGCATGACGGACGAGACGAAACATATCGTAAGCAGCTTCGAGGCGGATATGCGGCGCCTTCGGGACATGGTCGCCGCCATGGGCGGGCTTGTCGAACAGGCCGTGGCCGAAGCGGCGACGGCGCTGCTGGATCACGATCCGGACATCGCGGTCAAAGTGGTCACGGACGATTTGAAAATCGATACCCAGGAACGCGAGGTGGAGAAATTCGCCGTGACGTTGCTGGCGCTGCGCCAGCCGCTGGCAGACGACCTCCGGCAGGTCGTCTCCACGCTCAAGATCACCACCGATCTCGAACGGATCGGCGATTACGCGGCCAACATCGCCAAGCGCAGCCTGGTGGTCAACCGCGTGGCGCAGAGTTTCGCGCTGAGCAGCGTTGGCCAGATGCTGGCGCTGGCACAGCAGAATCTGAAAACGACGATCGACGCGGTAAGCGAGGCCGATCCGCAGAAGGCCGTTGCCGTCTGGCGTGCAGATCAGGCGGTGGACGACCTCTACAACACGATCTTCCGCGAACTGATCACCTACATGATGGAGGATCCGCGGAACATCACGGCCTGCACGCATCTGCTGTTCATCGCCAAAAACATCGAGCGCATCGGCGATCACGCAACCAATATCGCGGAACTCACCTATTATGCGATCACCGGTCAGAGCCTGCCGGAGTTTCGCCCGAAGGGAGACCAGACGTCGCTTTACTCGGATCAGCGTCTGCCGCCCCTGAAGCACGCGGACTCCGAACCATGAGCGTGCAGAACAAGCCCTGCGTGCTGATCGTGGAGGACGAAGTGCCGCTGGTTACCATGCTGCGCTATAACCTCGAAAAACAAGGGTTCCGCGTGGAGGATGTGGGCGATGGCGGGGAGGCGCTGAGCCGCATTGCCGAGATGCAACCCGATCTCGTGCTGCTGGACTGGATGCTGCCCACCGTCTCCGGCATCGAGGTCTGCCGCCAGCTCCGCCGCCGCCCGGCGACCCGCACGCTGCCGGTCATCATGCTTACCGCCCGCGCGGAGGATCAGGACGCCGTGCGCGGGCTGGATACCGGGGCGGACGACTATATCACCAAGCCGTTCTCGAACGAGGCGCTGATCGCGCGCATCCGGGCGCTGCTGCGGCGCTCCGGCAGCGTGCCGAGCAAGCTCAAGCTGCATTTCCATGACATCTCGCTCGATCCCGCCTCCTACCGGGTGCAGCGCAACGGCCGGGCGCTGCATCTGGGGCCGACGGAATTCCGGCTGCTGGAATTCTTTCTTCGCCATCCCAGGCGCGTTTTCTCCCGCGAGGATGTGCTGAACGCGGTGTGGGGCCGGGATATTCATGTCGAGCCACGGACGGTGGATGTGCATATCCGGCGGTTGCGCAAGGCGATCAACGGGCCGGGCGAGCAGGACATCGTGCGCACCGTGCGCGCGGCCGGCTACGCGCTCGACCTGGAGACCGCGTGAGGGAGACCGCCTGAAGGAGATCGCCTGAAGGAGATCGCCTGAAGGAGATCGCCTGAGGGGCCGGGCTGACGCCGCGCCCGGCGCCCTTGCGGCCGGCGCGTAAAATCTGCTTCAGGATCAAAGTCCCGGTTCGGGTTATGGAGAGCGTGCGTGGTCCTGAAAGATGCGGTCCCTGGAAATTCCCGGGGGCTTGAAGACGGGCTGCCTGATGATGGAGGCAGACGTCCCGGGCCGGCGGTTTCGGTGGTGGTCCCCTGCTATAACGAGCGCGAGAACGTCCCCCGCATGGTCGCGGCGCTGGAAGCGGCGCTGGCCGGCCTGGACTGGGAAGTTATTTTCGTGGACGACGACAGCCCCGACGGGACGACCGCGATCGCCCGGGAACTGGCGGGGCGGGATGCCAGGGTGCGCTGCATCCGCAGGGTGGGCCGGCGCGGACTCGCCTCCGCGGTGATCGAGGGCGCGCTTTCCGCCAGCGGCGCGCTGGTGGCGGTGCTGGATGGGGACATGCAGCACGATGAGACGCGGATTCCCGAAATGCTCCGGCTGCTGGAATCCGGCAGGGATATCGTGGTGGGCAGCCGCAAGCTTCGTGGCGGCTCGACCGAGGGCTTGAGTTCGCCGGCCCGGGAGTGGCTTTCGGCGCAGGGGATACGGCTGGCGCAGGTGCTGACACGAACGACGCTGACCGATCCGATGAGCGGATTCTTCGCACTGCGGCGTGCCTTGTTCGACCGGCTCGCCCCGCGGCTGACCGGCCAGGGTTTCAAGATTCTGCTGGATCTGGTGCTGGCCGCGCCGGCGCCGCTCGCCATCGAGGAAGTCCCCTACCGGTTCCGCCCGCGCGCCGCCGGGGAGAGCAAGCTGGACGCGCTGGTGATGTTCCAGTTCGCCGGATTGCTGATCGACAAGCTGCTGCGCGGCGCGCTGCCGCTGCGCTTCATCGGCTTCGCCGCCGCCGGCGCGGTGGGCGTGCTGGTCAATCTTTGCGTGCTGCTGGTGGCGCAGCATCTCGGCCTGGCGTTCGGCCCGGCGCAAACGCTTGGCACCGTCGTGGCCATGGTTGCGAATTTCCAGATGAACAATTCGCTCACCTATCG
>JAJYAF010000180.1:2960-5491 GCA_021779655.1 Pseudomonadota bacterium | reverse complement strand
CCGCAGATCACCCGCCAGCTCGCCGATGAAGGCGTGGCGCGCATCGTGGTGGTGGCGGACGATCTCAGCCGCTACCACGGCGTGACGGGATTCGCCCCCGGCGTTACCCTGCGCCCGCGCGAGGACCTGGCCGCCGTTCAGGAGGCGTTGCGCGCCACCAAGGGCGTGACCGCCCTGGTCTATGACCAGGTCTGCGCCACGGAGAAACGCCGCCGGCGCAAGCGCGGCAAAATGCCCGCCGCTCCCCGCCGCGTGTTCATCAACCCGCTGGTCTGCGAGGGTTGCGGCGATTGCTCGGAAGCCTCTCATTGCGTCTCGGTCGCCCCGCTGGAGACCGAATTCGGGCGCAAGCGCCAGATCGACCAATCGACCTGCAACCAGGACTACTCATGCCTCAACGGCTTCTGCCCGTCTTTCGTCACCTACGAGGACGTGGGCGCGCCGAAACGTGAGAAGCAGGGCAAGCGGGTGCCGCAAGAGGTGCCTGCGCCCGAGATCGCGCCCGCGACGGCGGTGCGCAACATCGTCTTCACCGGTATCGGCGGTACGGGCGTTACCACCATCGCCTCGATCCTAGGCATGGCGGCGCATGTGGACGGGCTGAACGCCGGTATTGTCGATATGACCGGGCTGGCCCAGAAAAACGGCGCCGTGTTCAGCCATGTGCGGCTCTGCGCGGATAGAAACCAGCCGGTAAGCGGGCGGGTTGCCGCCGCCAGCGCCGATGTCGTGCTGGCTTGTGACGCGCTCGTCGCGGACAGCCCCGACGCGCTGACGCTCTATTCCAAATCCCGTACGGCTGTCATCGCGAACCATGACGTGGCCCCCACGGCCGATTTCATCACGGACCGCGACGCGAAATTCGATGCGGAGCCGCTGGAGGCGCATCTCGCCGCCGCCTGCGCCAGCGTGGAAATCTGCCCTGCCGGCAGCCTCGCGGCGAAGGAACTGGGCGATACGGTGTTCGCCAACATGATCATGCTGGGGTTTGCCTGGCAGAAAGGCCGGGTTCCGGTCTCCGCCGCGGCTATCGCGCATGCCATCGCCTTGAACGGCGTCGCCAGGGAGGCCAATCTGCAAGCCTTCGAGCTTGGCCGTCTTTACGCCCACGACCCGTCGGCCTTCAGGCAGGAGGTGCCGAGGCCGGTGACGCCGGAGACCGAGGCGTTGCCCGAGATGATCGCCCGGCGCGAGGCGGAACTCGCCGCCTATCAAAACCCGGCCTATGCCCGGCGCTACCGGGACGCGATTGACCGCGTGCGCGCCGCCGAGGCCCGGCTGGGCGCCGGCGAGGCGCTGACCCGCGCCGCCGCTCAGCAGCTTTTCCGGCTGATGGCGATCAAGGACGAATATGAGGTCGCCCGGCTTTATACCGATGGCCGTTTCGCGGCGGCGGTGCCGGAGGCGATGCGGGGCAAGCCCGCCAAGGTCTGGCTGTCTCCGCCGCTGCTGGCGCCCAAGGACGCGCGCGGAAAACCACGCAAGATCGCCTATGGCGGCTGGATGCTCAAGGGCGTGTTTCCCTTGCTGGCGCGGTTGAGGCCGCTGCGCGGCACGGTGTTCGATATTTTCGGCAGGACGGCGGAGCGGCGGCGCGAACGGGCATTGCTGGCGCGCTATGAATCGGCGCTTGCCGAACTCGTGCCGGGGCTGTCTTCCGAGCGTTTGCCGCAAGCGGTCGCCATCGCCTCGGCGCCGGCGGCGGTGCGCGGCTTTGGCCATGTGCGGGAAGCGGCGATGGCGCGTTTCGAGCCACGCTTCGCAAGCCTGCTGGAGGCGTGGCGGAGCCCGGGAAACCAGGTTACGGGCCCGGCGGATATCGCGCAGCCTGAACCGGTCATGGCGAACCCAGGCTGAACGTACCGTCGGCCAACCGGCAAGGGCGCGATTGCTCGTTTTGAAAAACCGCGCGGAGCGCGCGTCGTGGTTCGCGCCGCCCGCGCGGGACCCCGGGTTGACTTTTACGTTCCGCGTGACCTACCCCATTCCGATACAGACGAACGATATTTTTCCTGGAATCTAGGGTGGAAGAAACGTTAATGAATCGACGCCTCACGCGCCAACCCTCGAAAACCGTGGACCGGGCTCAGTTCCGTGAAATGTGCGCGCGCTTCGCCACCGCGGAAATTGGCCCTCGCTGGCTCGCCGCCGACCGGGACAAGAAGTTTCCCCGGGAGTTTTTTGTCGCGGCGGCCCGTGCGGGCCTGATCGGCATAACGGCTCCGGAATCCATCGGCGGGTCCGAACTTGGATCCTATGAGGAAGCCATCGCCCTGGAGGAGACCTCGAAAGTCAACCCGAATATTACCGCTTCCATCGTGGTGCAGAATGTCGCCGGCTCGATTCTGTACGATTACGGCTCGCCGGAACAGCAGAATATCGCCCGCGAAATGATCGCCGGCAACCTTATGGTCGCCATCACCATCACCGAACCGGAAGCGGGGAACGATATACAAAACGTTTCCACCCGGGCAAGGCGTGACGGCGATGACTGGGTTCTGGACGGCTTGAAATCCTTCATAACCCTGGGC
>JAJYAF010000180.1:0-2950 GCA_021779655.1 Pseudomonadota bacterium | reverse complement strand
GCTCGCGCAGACCGATAAAAGCCAGGGCCGGCGCGGCATGCAGTTTTTCGCGGTTGACCGAAACAGTCCCGGAATAAGCTGTTCCCAGATCGAAACCTATGTGAACAGGCCCGCGCCCACTTACAGGGTTCAGTTCGATAACGTGCGGGTTCCGGCGCGTCGCCGCCTCGATGCCGGGTTCAAGGAGATCATGACCGGTTTCAATCGCGAGCGTATCATGGTCGCGGCACGCTGGCTCGGCCATATGCAAACCGCGCTGGAATGGGCGCGGGGCTACGCGACCACCCGGCATCAATTCGGCCGCCCCATCGGCGCCAACCAATCCATCGCGTTTTCACTGGCCCAGGCTCATGTCGATGTCGAGGCGACGCGCCATCTCATCTACCATGCCGCGGGGCGCTACGATTCAGAGGCTCCTCTCAAGGAGGTGATTCTCGACGTTTCGACGGCCAAGCTTCTGGCGACTCAGGCCGTGGTGCGGGTTACGCAAACCGCGCTGCATGTCGCGGGCGGCTGGGGCCTTACCGAGGAGCTGCCCGCGATGCGCATGGCGCTTGATGCCATGGTCGCCCCCGTTACGGTGGGCAGCTGGGAAATTCAACTTCGGGCGATCGCGCGGGAACTCGGCCTGCCCTGTGATTGAACGGCGCGATTGAGCGGCGCGATTGAACGGCCCCGCCAACCGCGCGCGTGATTTGATTTTAGCGCGCGGGCGGTTCCAGCGGCGCTGGTTCGCACCAGAGCCTGACCTGGAACCGCTTATACCAGCCCGCCAATTCATTGACTCTATCAGACAGGTGGCGGGCTGGTATAAGGCTTTGATTTCGCGCGCGGCCGCCCCGCCAACCCCGCGCGCATACCAATCCGCATTTTTGCGGATTGGTATCATATCACGCGCGGTGCGCCTCAGCGGTTGAGCTTGATCACCGCCCGGCCCGGCGCCGTGACCTCACCCTTCTCGGTTTTGACAAACAGCGAAACCTCGATCTCGTTTTCCTCGGGACGAATGGATTCAATTTTGCCACCCGAGATCAGGGTATCTCCGATATAGCAGGCGCGGCGGTTCGAATACTCGAACTCGACGATAGTGCCGCGATCTCCGATCCAGTTCAACATGACCTGGGTCAGCCAGTCACCTTGCAACGGACCGTCCACCACGATCGCCGGATGCTTTTCCACCTTGGTTGCATAAAGTTCATCGTAATGGATGCGGTGTGCATTCCATATGGCGGCATTATAGAGGAACAGTGACACATTGGTGGGCGTATGCCGGCGTTCCGGAAGTGCCGCGCCAACCTTGAATTCGTTCATATCGGTCATCGGGAAGATCCTTCAGCGCGCAATGCGTGTTTGGGTTTCTTCGGCGACTTTCTCGCCGGATTCGGTCGTTACGGTGAGTTTGTAGACCAGAAAAATCAGATCGCCCTGCGATCCGCGCTTTTCATAGAGATCGATCAGGCTACGGTTCGCCACGAGGACGTCACCGGGTCGAACCGCGCGGAAATACCGGGTTTTCGTTCCGCCGGCCATGAACCGCTTCAAGGGCAGATCCGGTGTCAACGAGGAAGCGGGGATGCCATCCGGTCCAAGCGCATCGATCGGCACTATGGAACGCAACGCCCCGAACAAAAACATGGGCGGCGCCTCGTCTCCATTCAGAAATTTTTCCTGCCGCTGTTCCGTGGCCACCGAATATTTTACGATATCCCGGCGCGTTATCTCAACCCGTATGGGAGGATCGGAGGCGCCGATCATTTTGCGTGCTGAGTCGGATATAAGGGCCATGCAACTACCTCCGTTTGTTTGTCTGTTAGGCTTCCGTTCACGCCAAATCTCTTTTAGACCGGAATTTCATTAAACGAGAATGTTTTCGCCTGAATGAAGCCCGGTTATCTTGCACAGGCGGTTCACAAATAGAAGAGGCAATCGCCCGCCGACAATAAACCAGACGTGCATAAAATCAGGTCGCTTGGCATGATTGAAATTTCGCCCCCTTCAGGTTAAAATTTCCAGAGGAGATGTCCGTGAAGCCCATGTTCCACGAGAGCGTGCCGTGATAGCGTGCCGTCCGGGGTCGCCTTTCCCCGCGGCCCGGCGCCTGGCGGCCTTGACGCGGTCCGCAAAAGGGCCATGGTTGAGTCGCGGACGGCTCGTCACCGTATCCTACCGCCCGAGGGAGGCTAGTCATGAGTGATTTTCCGAAATTCGTCGAATTCCGTGAGGAGGGGCCGCGCGAAGGCTTTCAGATCGAGAAGACGATCTATCCGATCGAGCAACGCATCGAATTGCTGGATATGCTGAGTGAGACCGGTCTGAAGCGTATCCAGGTCGGCAGCTTCGTCAGCCCCCAATACGTGCCCCAAATGGCCGATACCGCCGAATTGTTCAAGCGGATCAAGCGCAAGTCGGGCGTGAAATATACCGCGCTCTGGCTCAATGAAAAAGGGTTCCGCATGGCGCTGAACGCGTACAAGGTGGATCTCGACCCTCGCCTGCTGTTCTACCCTTCGGAAAAATTCGCCCAAGCGAATAATAATCGTTCCTCCGCCGAAATGCGGGAGACGCAGCGGGATTGGGTGCGCCTGTACAAGCAGGAAGGGCTGACCGTGGATGCCGCCTATGTGATGACCGCGTTCGGCTGCAATCTGCAGGGCCCGATTCCCAAGGAGCGCGTGCTCGACGATTTCCGCTTCGTTCTCCGGCTTTGTGAAGAAGAAAATATTCCTATTCCCATTCTCATGATCGCGGATACGATGGGCTGGGGAAACCCCGAGGCGGTGAAGGATATGATCGGCGCGGTGCGCGAACTGGCTCCCACCGCGCGTATCGGCATGCATATTCACGACACGCGCGGCATGGGCATCGCCAATCTCTACGCGGCGCTTTCCATGGGGGTGGACATGTTTGAAAGCTCGGTGGCCGGTTTGGGCGGCTGCCCCTTCGCGGGGCA
>JAJYAF010000179.1 GCA_021779655.1 Pseudomonadota bacterium | reverse complement strand
CATGCCGGCGCTGCTGGATGGCCGAATGGCATGGGGCTTGCGCCGGCGGCGGGTCCCCTATGCCGTGATCGTGCATGATGCGGACCCCCATCCGGGAGACAGGCTGCGCTTCCGGCTGCTCGGGCAGAAAAAGCTGCTGGCCGGGGCCGCGCTACTGTTTCCCCTCTCTTTCCATGTCGAAGCCGCTTTGCGGCGGCAGGGTTTCGGCGGAAACCGCCAGCGCATCGTCAAGCTTTGGCACCCGCCGTTTTCCTTCGGCGCCGCCCCGCCCCCGTTCCGGCATGGGGGGAAGCCGCGCCTGCTCTGTTTCGGCCGGCTTCTTCCCTATAAAGGACTCGACCTGCTTGCCGACGCGCTTGCCCTGCTCGGGCCGGAACTTCCCTTCGAACTCAGGATTTGCGGCGACGGTCCGGTTTCCGGGGAGCTTGCCAGGCTGCGGACGATCGAAGGCGTGCAGGTGGACCGGCGCTGGATCCCGGAAGAGGAACTGCCTGGGTTGATCGCATGGGCCGACGCCGTGGTCCTGCCCTATCGGGAAGCGAGCCAGTCCGGCGTTGCGGCGGCGGCGATCGGGCAGGGCAGGCTGGTGGTCGCGACCGACGTGGGCGGCCTGCCGGAACAACTCGCAAACGTCTCTGGGGCGATCCTATGCGCGCCGGAGGCAGCAGCACTCGCCGCCGCCCTGCGCCGGGTGGGCCAAACCCCAGTGCCCTCCGCGCCCGTTTCCATGGCGGACTGGCGCGAACTGGCGGCGGCGCTGATGGCGGAACTGACGGCGGCGGTGAAACGCGGCTGAAAGAGCATCGTGGCCGGCATACTACCAAGGTTTCACTGAAAGCACCTCGAATAAACCGCCGCGGACCCTACGTCAGTTGGCACAAGGGCCGGCCGAACCCAGCCTGCCCCGAACCCTTTACCGGGCGCTGTACCCGAGCGTTTCAGGGAACAATTTCCGAGGAGAATGATATGTCACGTTTATTGTTAACCAGCACTGTTTGTTTCAGCCTGGCCGCGGGTGGCCTCGCCCTAGCCCAGACAAGTACCGGGATGGGCGGCACCGGGTCCAGCGGCATGAGTTCCGGCACAACCGGTTCCACCATGGGCGGCAGCGGCATGCCGCAATCGCCGGGCAGTGCCGGCACCGGCTCCTCGATGAGCGGCACGGGCGGCTCGGCCGGCAGCGGCGGCATGGACAACGGCGGGTCCATGGGCACCGGCGGTACCGGCGGCACGGGCAGCATGGGAAGTGGCGCCATGGGCAGCGGCGGAACGGGTAGCGGCGACATGGGCGGCGCCGGCACGGGAAGCAGCGGCATGGGCGCCGGCGGCGCGGGAGCGGGCGGTGGCGGTGGTGCCGGCGGTGCCGGCGCGGGCGGTGGCGGTTAGGCCGCGCGCGAAATCAAGGCCTTATCAGCCCGCCGCCAAATTCAGACAGTCGGTCTTTTGGCGGGCTGATCTTGTGCAAGCTTGCGCGACCGGTCAGCCTTGCGGCTGGCCGGTATTCCTTGGCCGGATCATGAAGGAGAGCAGGATGCCACGGGTGTTTCTGACGGCGGCCATCGGTCTTGTTCTGCTGGGCAGGGTTGCGCTGGCGCAAACCGGACTGACCTCGCCCAACAATGATTCCACGAACAACCTGAACCCCAACGCCGAATCGGGCATGGCGGCCACGGCTTCCGCGCCGGGCCACCAAACCACCGCCGCCGGCGGCGTATCTGGCAGCGACACGCAGACGGGCCATGGCGCGGCGGCGCCGCACGCTTCAGGCGGCAACGGTTCAGCGGCGGGGGCGCAAGGTGAGACCGGAGCGTACCCTGGCCCGGAGCGGAACGCGCCCGGCGGCCTGCCGCCCGGCTCGGATTAGGCTGTCATACCGCTGAGCCTAACATCTGACCTGTTCCAGGTAGTGGTAGCTTGTGAGTGACTTGAGGCGCTCTGCGGTGAGTTGGTTCCAGGCGGCGCAGCACGCTGTTACGATTGCGTTGTAATCGTCAAGCAGACGATGCGAGAGGTAGCGCTCGCGCAGGTAGAGCCAGACGCGTTCGATCGGGTTTAGTTCCGGGCTATAGGACGGCAGGATCAGCAGGGTGACGTTGGGGGGTACCTTGAGGTCGCCTGATTGGTGCCAGCCCGCGCCATCCAGGACCATCAGCGCATGTTCGTCGGCCGCGCGTGTGGCGCTGAAGCCGGCAAGGAAGGTGTTCATCACCGCCGTTGAGATCTCCGGCATGATGAGGCAGAAATCCTCGCCGGTCGCAGGCTGCACGGCGGCCAGCATGTGCACCCAGGTGTAGCGCTGATCGCACAAACCTGGCGGCCGCTGGCCACGCCGCCACCAGCGATGACAGGTACGGCCTTTCTGGCCTACTCGGGCTTCGTCTTCAAACCAAACAGTCAGGCGCTTGCCTGGATGGCTGGCGCGGGCTGAATCGACCGCCGTCCGCAGCCCCCTTTTTGGAAAGCCTCTTGGGCTTCCTTGTCGCTTTGCGGATGCACCTGCCTGGCTTTCTGCCGGGAGAAGCCTGGCCTGCGGACCACCCGCGACAGGCTGGCCGGGTGCAGGGTCTTGGCCCAGCGCTGCTTGATCTCGGCGCACAGGTCGGCCAGCGTCCACGCCGACAAGCCGGTCGCCTCCACGTCCGGGCCGTCGGCGATGAGCTGGGACAACTGGGCCTGCTCGGCTTCGGTCAGCCGTGGCTTGCGGCCCGATCGCGGCCGGTCGTGCAAGCCGGCCAGACCCTCGGCGTTGTAGCGCACGACAGCATCGCGCAACGCCTGACGCTCCATCCCGGCAAGCCGCGCCGCCTCGGCACGCGACGCGCCGTCCAACGCATGGGCGATCGCATACATCCGTGCCGATGCCGCCGGATCGGCCTGCCTGCGTGCCAGTCGGCGTAGCTCGTCAGCCGACACGTCGGTGCGGATAGATAGGGCGCGGCGCGACATCGGGTCCTCCAAACCAAGTGGACCACTATAGAATCACACAATCAACCCGCGCCGGAATCCCCCCACAGCAAAAGAGTCGAAAAATCCGCTCAGCGGTATTATACCAGCCCGCCACCTGTCTGATAGAGTCAATGAATTGGCGGGCTGGTATCATACCAATCCGCGAAAACGCGGATTGGTATGCGCGCGGGATTGGCGGGGCGGCCGCGCGCGAAATCAAAGCCTTATGCCAGCCCGCCACCTGTCCGGAAAAGTCAATCAATTGGCGGGCTGGTATCAGGCGTTCAGCAGCGCCTCGGCGCAGGCGTCCAGAATTGCCGAAACGTCGATTTCGTATTCCCGATATAGATCGGAAATATTGGCTGACTGCCCGAAGCGGTCCGGGCCGAGTGCCAAAACCCGCTGCCCGCGCACGGCGCCCAGCCAGGCATGGGCGGCCGGATGGCCATCCAGCACGGTCACCAGCGCCGCGTCGCGCCGCAGGGGTTCGAGGACCCGCTCGATATAGGAGCGGGCCGTCGCCACGCCCGCGCGCCGCTGCCGCTGCGCCTCGCGCCAGCCGGCATAGAGGCGGTCCGGACTGGTGATGGCCAGCAGCCCGGCGCCCGGCTCCTCGGCCCGCAACAGCTTGAACGCCTCTTCCGCTTCCGCGGCTACCGGACCCTGATAGACGATGGCGATGCGCGCCCCCATGGCGGGCGGTTCCACCCAATGCGCCCCGGCAATGACATCGGCCGGGTTCAACGTCCGTTCCGGCTGTGGCAGCAGCCGCGTGGAAAGCCGCAGCCACACGGCCGAGCCATCCGGCCGCTGCATCCAGTCGAAAGCGTGCCGCAGCAGAACCGCGAGTTCGTCGCAATATGCGGGTTCGAAGCTCGCCAGCCGGTCCTGCGCGATGCCGAGCAGCGGCGTGTTGGTGGATTGATGCTGCCCGCCCTCCGGCGCCAACGTGATGCCGGAGGGCGTGCCGACCAGCAGGAACCGGGCATTCTGATAACAAGCGTAAATCAGCGCATCGTGCCCGCGATTGACGAACGGATCATAGACGGTCCCCACCGGCAGCAGCCTGACGCCCAGCAGGTCCGGCGAAAGACCCGCGGCCGCCAGGAGCAGAAACAAGTTCTGCTCGGCGATGCCAAGCTCGATATGCTGGCCCTCGGGCGTGGCGCCCCAGCGCTGGGCGCTGGCCAGCTTGCGCTGACGGAACACGTCGTCCCGCGCATTCCGGCCGAACACGCCGCGCCGGTTGATCCACGGCCCGAGATTGGTGGAGACCGCGACATCCGGGCTCATGGTCACGATATGCCGGGATAGTGCCGCGCATTCGCCTTCCGCGCGGCCGATTTCGGCGAGAATTTCTCCGAACCCGGCCTGCGTGCTCATTCGCCGCCCCGTTGTCTTGGGCTGAGGCAGCACCGGGGGAATGGGAATTGCCGGCGCGTTCAAGCGGCGGCCTTGCGGCGTCAGCGGTGTGGCGTAGGGGACACCGGCAATGAAGTGCGCCACCGATTGCGGCTTATCGAGCCCTTCGAACCGGTCCCATTCATGGCCGGGCCGCACATTCATGGCCGCCCGGAACGCCTCCATCTGCTCCACGGTCATCATGCCGGCGTGGTTGTCCTTGTGCCCGGCAAAGGGCAGCCCCATGCCTTTTATGGTATAGGCGAGAAAGCAGGTCGGCTGGTCGGAAAGCGCGGCGGCGCGGAATGCCTCGGTCAGCGTGTCGAGATCGTGGCCGGCAAGGTTGGTCATCAGCGCCGCCAGCGCGTAGTCGCTCAGAGGGTCGATGATCGCGCGCACCGCCCGGCTTTTTCCCATATCCGCCAGGATCGCCTGCCGCCAGGCCGCGCCGCCCTGGAAGGTCAGCGCGGAATAGAGGCTGTTCGGGCACTCATCCACCCAGCCGCGCAGGGCGGATCCGCCGGGGCGCACGAACGCCGCCTGCAGCCGGCGGCCATATTTCAGGGAAACGACCCTCCAGCCCATCTCGCGGAACAGGCCCTCAAGCCGGCCGAACAGCCGGTCGGGCACGACGGAATCGAGGCTCTGGCGATTATAGTCGATCACCCACCAGACGTCGCGGATGTCGTGCTTCCACCCCTCCAGCAGCGCCTCGTAGATATTGCCTTCGTCCAACTCGGCGTCGCCGGCGATGGCGATATGGCGGGCCCTCGGACTCCCTGGCCCCACCATCCCGTGCGCGCGCACGTAATCCTGCACAAGCGCGGCGAAGCTGGTCAGCGCGATGCCGAGCCCCACCGATCCGGTGGAGAAATCGATCTCGGCGCCGTCCCGGGTACGGGACGGATAGGCTTGCGCGCCGCCCAGTTGCCGCAGCCCCGCCATTTTCTCGACGCTCTGCCGGCCGAACAGGTAATTGATCGCATGCAGCACCGTGCCGGCATGCGGTTTCACGGCCACGCGATCGTAAGGGCGGAGGATATCGAAATACAGCGCGGTCATGATGGAACTGACCGAGGCGCAGCTTGCCTGATGACCGCCGACCTTCAGCCCGTCGAGATTCGGCCGGATATGGTTGGCGTTGTGAATCATC
>JAJYAF010000178.1 GCA_021779655.1 Pseudomonadota bacterium | reverse complement strand
ATTCCGCCGGAAGGAAGGGTGTTTGGTTACGGCGTAAGCTCGGCGAAGAAATCGTTGCCCTTGTCGTCGATGACGATGAAGGCCGGGAAATCCCGCACCACGATTTTCCAGATCGCTTCCATCCCGAGCTCGGGATATTCCAGCACCTCCACCCGGGTGATGTTATCCTGCGCGAGCACCGCCGCCGGCCCGCCGATGGAGCCGAGATAGAACCCGCCATAGGTCTTGCACGCGTCGCGCACCGCCTTGCTGCGGTTGCCCTTGGCCAGCATGATAAGCGAACCGCCCGCCGCCTGGAACGCCGCGACATAGGAATCCATGCGCCCGGCGGTTGTCGGGCCGAAGCTGCCGGTTGCCATGCCCTCCGGCGTTTTCGCCGGTCCGGCATAATAAACCGGGTGGTTTTTCATATAGTCCGGCAGCCCCTCGCCGCGATCGAGCCGCTCCTTCAGCTTGGCGTGGGCGATGTCGCGCGCCACCACCATCGTGCCGGTCAGCTTCACTCTTGTTTTGATGGGGTGGCGGCTCAGCGTCGCCAGGATCTCCGGCATCGGCCGGTCGAGATCGATATCCACCGCGCCGCTCAAGGCCGATTCTTTTACCTCCGGCAGGTATTTTGCCGGATCGGTTTCCAGTTGCTCAAGGAAAATCCCCTCCGGGGTGACCTTCGCCTTGATCTGCCGGTCGGCCGAGCAGGAAACGCCGATGCCGATGGGCAGGCTGGCGCCGTGCCGCGGCAGGCGGATCACCCGCACGTCGTGGCAGAAATACTTGCCGCCGAATTGCGCGCCGATACCAAGCCGCCGGGTCATTTCCAGCACCTGCTGTTCCATCTCCAAATCGCGGAACGCATGGCCGGTCATCGACCCTTGGGTGGGCAGCCCGTCCAGCCATTTGGTCGAGCCGAGCTTCACCGCCTTCAGTGTCGTCTCGGCGGACGTCCCGCCGATGGCGATGGAAAGATGATAAGGCGGGCAGGCGGACGTGCCGAGCGTCCTGACCTTCGATTCGATAAACGGAATGATTTTCTCGGGCGAAAGCACGGCCCGGGTTTCCTGGTACAGAAAGGTCTTGTTGGCGGAGCCGCCGCCCTTGGCAATGAACATCAGGTGGAACTCGTCCGCATGATGCTCGCCGGGCGCGGCCAGGATGTCGAACTGCACGGGAAGGTTGTTGCCGGTGTTGCGCTCCTCGAACATCGAAAGCGGCGCCATCTGCGAGTAGCGCAGGTTATCTTCGTGATAGGCGCGATAGACACCATAGCTCAGCGCCTCCTCCTCATCGCCCTCCACCCAGACGCGCTGGCCCTTCTTGCCGAACACGATGGCGGTGCCGGTATCCTGGCACATGGGCAGAACTCCGGCGGCGGCGATATTGGCGTTTTTCAAAAATTCCAGAGCCACGTAGCGGTCGTTCTCCGAGGCTTCCGGATCTTTCAGGATATTGCTCAGCTGTTGCAGATGCGCCGGACGCAGCAGATGCGCGACATCGTGAAACGCCTGAGCCGCGAGCGCGCTCAGCGCCTCGGCGCTGATTGTCAAAATCCGCCGCCCCGCCACTTCGATGGTGGAAACGCCGCCGATTTCCAGCCGGCGGTAGGGGGTGGTGTCCTCGCTAAGCGGAAACATCGGGGCGTAGGCGAAACCGGGAGCAAGTTGAGGCTCTGCGTTCATCGGTCAATTCCCTGGGATGGCCTGGCTCATTCCTTCGGCCGGCGGCGGAATGCATCGAGGTTGACAATCTCCGCCGGAGCCTCCGGCCGCGCGCCGGCCTCCGGCTGCATGCCGGGAGCGTCCTCACCCTCCGGGGCGGGCAGTTCGAGCGGCATTTCAACCTCGAAGGCAAGGCCGAAATGCACGGACGGATCGGCGAAAGCGGTCATGGCGGCGACGGGAATCGTAAGCGTCGCGGGAATGCCGGAGAAGGACAAGCCAACGGACATCACCGCTTTCTGCTCGTCCATTCGCAGATTGCTGAACTGATGCTGCAGCACGATTGTCATTTCGTCCGGGTATTGCGCGCGCAGCCGTTCCGGCATCGCCACGCCGGGATAGGCGGTCTTGAAGGTGATGTAGAAATGGTGGCCGCCGGGCAATCCCTCCCGCGCCGCATAGGCAAGCGCGCGGATTACCACGTGCAGCAGCGCCTGCTGCGTCCAGTAATCATAGGGCAGCAGGCTATCGGGTGGGGGGCTGTCGTCTTCGGCCATCGAAAATTCTCTTGCGCAGCGTCTGCGCGTCATAGCCCAGCCCCCGCTCCCCGGCAAATCGCCAACGCCGCGGCGTTATCACGATCCAAAATCGGTATTTTAGCGGGCGATGGCGCGTTAGGTCGTGTGGACTCTAGGGATTCCGGCGCGGCGTGAAGCGTGATTCAAGGCTGCTTTTTGGGGGCAGTCTTGGGCGTGATGGATCGTTTGGTTTTGAGTGACGCGGCGTGGGAGCGCATGGCGCCGTTGATCATTGGCCGGCCCGACCAGAAAGGTTCGACCGGGCGGGACAACCGGATGTTTGTTGAGGGCGTTCTGTGGATTGTGCGGACCGGATCACCCTGGCGTGACCTGCCCGAGGTTTTTGGGGCGTGGAACAGCGTATTTCGCCGGTTCAGTCGCTGGAGCCGCAAAGGCGTGTGGTGGCGGATATTCGAAGCGATGTCGGATGATCCGGACTTTGAATATCTGATCATCGATTCCACCGTTGTTCGCGCCCACCAGCACGCAGCGGGGGCTAAAAAGGGGGGTCTGAAGATCAGGCCATCGGGCGTTCGCGCGGCGGGTTGAGTACCAAGATCCACATGGTCGTGCGCGGCCTGGGCTGTCCGGTGCGGTTTGTCCTGACGGCCGGCCAGCGCGGCGATGCGCCGCAGGCAGTGCCGCTGATCGAGGGCCTGTCAGCCAAGGCGGTGATGGCAGACACCGCCTACGATGCCGACCATCTCCGCCAGGTGATCGCCGACAAGGGAGCTGTCGCAGTGATCCCAAACAACCCGTCGCGCACCAAAAAATATGGCCTGGACAAGCATCTCTACGCACAGCGCCATCTCGTTGAATGCTGTTTCAGCAAGCTCAAGCAGTTCCGCCGTGTGGCAACTCGCTTCGAAAAAACCGCCAGAAACTACCGCGCCGTCGTCACTCTCGCCGCTATCGTCCTCTGGCTTCGATAACTGTCCACACGACCTAGCGCGTCTCGCGTTCGTAATGCCGGTAGTATTTTTCCGTCACCAGGTCGGTCTGTACCACCACCGCGATATCCGTGGTGTTGAACTGATGATCGATCACCGCGCCGTCACCGACGAACCCGCCGAGCCGCAGATAGCCCTTGATCAGGGGCGGCAGGGCCATCTGCACTTGACGCGACATGAGCGAAGCCGCGTCGCACCGCCGCATATCCACATAGCGGGAGGCGAGTGCGCGCGGCCGGATCGGCTCCGGCGCCAGATGGTTGTTATAGAGATAGGTCAGCTCCGCCGCCAGGCCGTCCGGATCGGTTCCGGGCAGGCTGGCGCAGCCGAACATGAGATCGATCCCGTAATGGAACACATAGGCCGCGATGCCGCGCCAGAGAATCTGCATCACCGCCCGCGACCGGTAGGCGGGCGCCGTGCAGGAGCGGCCGAGCTCCAGCAGCTTCCCTTCGAATGCCTCCAGCCTGGAAATATCGTATTCGTCCGCGGAATAGAAACGGCCAAGCCGCTTCGCCGCTTCCTGCCGCACCAGCCTGTAGGTGCCCACCACGCTGTCCGGCCCTTCTCCCAGATCGTGGTCCACCACCAGCAGATGCTCCGCCACCGCATCGAACTCGTCGCGGTCGCGCTCGCTGGCGGCGGTCTCGGCATCGGCTTTCGCGCCCATTTCCCCATAGAAGACGCGGTAGCGCAGGGCCTGTGCCGCATCCACCTCGGACGCCGTTCGGGCCAGACGGACCCCGAGATTGTTGGACCGCAACTCGCTGAAGCCTGGCGCGATATTGCCGATCACGAATGGCGGCGGATGCGACTTCAGCACCTTGTTCATTCAGCCCGTCCCGTTTGCGCCGCCGTGTTGGCCGTTCCGCCGCTTCCATCGCGGTCGGGCCGGCGGCCGAACAGCTCGATCTTGATCAAGCTGATGTTGAAACCCTGCCGCGCCGCGATTTCCCGCAGCAGCGCCTCCACCTCCGGCGCGGAAAATTCAAGCACCTTGCCGCTCGTCTGATCGACCAGGTGGAAATGGTTGCCCTCGCTGCTCACCTCGTAGCGCGCTCGCCGGCTGCCGAGGTCGCGCCGTTCCAATATCCCGCGGGATTCCAGAAGCCGCACCGTCCGGTAAACGGTGGCGAGCGAAATGCGGCTGTCGATCCGGTTGGCGCGCCGGTGCACCTCGTCCACATCCGGATGGTCGGTCGCTTCCGACAGGATACGGGCAATCACCCGGCGCGGGCCAGTCATCTTCAGCCCGTTCGCTATGCACAGGCGCTCGATGCTTATATCCATCCACAGCCTTGTGAACCAAACTCATCATCCGGTCCAGCCTTCAGCATGGTATTCACATGACACCTCTCAAACCGGCGCCGCTGCCTTCCCATGATAAAGCCATCGACATCACGGCGGAAATCTGCCCGTTCACCTTCGTGCGCACCCGGCTCGCGCTCGATATGCTGCGGCCGGGACAGGTCCTCCTCGTCCGGTTGCAGGGCGAGGAGCCGCTGGCCAATGTTCCGCGCGCCGCCGCCGACCATGGCCATGACCCGTTCGACCTCTTAAAGCAGCCCGACGGCTCCTGGCTGCTGCTGATCCGCAAGGGGTGAGCCTGATTGTTGCGAAGTTGTTGCAAGGCGGCTTTTCCCCTCGTTGTTTCAACGGCTTACGCGCGGGATAAAGTTTTCATCCACAGGGTTTCCGGTAGCTTTTACCCATGGTTTTCCGCTGCGGCGCAGCGGGACGCGTGGATTCGACTCGGCGTTCCGGGGTAGGGAAGGGGGATGAACCAATCCTTCGAATCGCCGCTGCTTGGCCTCTCCCAGCGTGTGCCGCCGGCGAATGTCGAGGCTGAACAGGCCCTGCTCGGCGCCCTGCTCGCCAACAACAAGGCATATGAACGGGTATCCGACTTCCTGGCGCCCGAGCATTTCGCCGATCCGCTCCATGGCCGTATCTACCAGGCCATCGCCCGGCGCTGCGAAGCCGGGCAGATCGCCGACCCGGTTATGCTGCGCGCCGAGTTCGAGCATGGCGGCCTGCTGGACGAGGTGGGGGGCAGCGCCTATCTCGCCCAGCTTCTGAACGCCATGGTCGGCATCATCAATGCCGGCGATTACGGCCGCGCCATTTACGATGCCTGGGTCCGCCGCCAGCTCATCGATATCGGCGAGGGGGTGGTGAACCGCGCCTTCGGCCAGGAGCCGGAGCTCGATGGCGTGGCGCAGATCGAGACGGCGGAGCAGCGGCTGTTCGATCTGGCGAACGTGGGCGGCGCCGAAGGCAAGATGATCACCTTCGAAAGGGCGCTCACCCAGGCGATCGACATGGCCGCC
>JAJYAF010000177.1 GCA_021779655.1 Pseudomonadota bacterium | reverse complement strand
TCGAGTTCCCATCGGATGAAGGCGGGAAGCGCCAGGCCCTCGACCCCCAGGGCGGCGAGCAGACGGGCGAGGCCGGAAAAGACCGCGGGGTGCGGCTCGCGCTCTGGCAGAGCCGCGGCCGCCAGGCCGCAGGCGGCTGCGAGAATGGCGAGGCTGAGCCGGTTTTCCAAAGCAAGCGCCGCAGCCGGATAGGCGAGTTCCCCGGTAAACAGGCCAAGATTTTCGGGCTGACGGGCGGTCCAGCGGGCGTTGATGAGATTGCCGGCCTGCCAGATGGCGGTCTTGCCTCTGGCCGTGCCGCCTTTTACCAGCCCGCGCCACAAGCCATGCTCCGCGGCCAGCAGGCTGACCAGCGCATCGCCCTCGCCATATGGCGAGACTTCAAGGATTGCCGCCGGTTCCTGCCATTCCATGCAAACGCCCCGGCTTTTCTAGCATCGCCCTCGGGCTAATCCAAGGCCAGCTGCCCGCCCCGCCGGCCGTGGCAGGGTCAGGCGGCTTTTTTGACGAGCAGGTTCCGCGCGACCAGCGCTTCGGCGATCTGCACCGCGTTCAGCGCGGCCCCTTTTCGCAAATTGTCCGAGACGCACCAGAAGGCAAGGCCGTGCGGGACCGTGGGATCGAGGCGGATGCGGCTGACATAAACAGCGTCCTCACCCTGCGCTTCCACCGGCGTGATGTAGCCGCCGTCCTGCCGATGGTCGTGCACGATGACCCCCGGCGCATGGCGCAGCACGGCGCGCGCTTCGTTCACCGTGACGGGATTGGCGAATTCCACGCAAACCGCCTCGGAATGGCCGATGAAAACCGGGACGCGCACGCAGGTTGCCATGACCGCGATGGCGGGGTCGAGGATCTTCTTCGTCTCGACCGCCATTTTCCATTCTTCCTTGGTTGCGCCATCTTCCATGAAGATATCGATCTGCGGAATGACGTTGAAGGCGATGTCCTTCTGAAAAACCTGAGGCGGGTTCTTCTCGTGGACGTATTGCACTTTCGTGTTGGCGAGCAGCTCATCCATGCCCTCTTTGCCGGCGCCGGAAACCGACTGATAGGTGGCAACGACGACGCGCTTGATTTTGAATTTATCGTGCAGCGGCTTGAGCGCGACGACCATCTGGATGGTCGAGCAATTGGGATTGGCGATGATGTTGCGCTTGGAGAATTGCGCGATGGCGTCGCCATTCACTTCCGGCACCACCAGCGGAATATCCGGATCCATCCGGAACTGGCTGGTATTGTCGATAACGACGCATCCCGCGGCGGCGGCGCGCGGCGCATGCAGCGCGGAAACCGCCGCTCCGGGCGAGAACAAGGCGATGTCCCAGCCGGTGAAGTCGAACTTCTCCAGGTTCCTCACCGTGAGCACGCGCTCTTCCCCGAAGGATACCGGTGTCCCGGCGGAGCGGCCGGAGGCAAGCGCGGCGATATCGGCGATGGGAAAGCGGCGCTCAGACAGGGTTTTGAGGATTTCCCGCCCAACCGCGCCCGTGGCACCCACAACCGCTATCCTGAACGACATGACGGCAACTCCGGTTCAACCGGGCAAAACGCCCTGATCCGGCCAGGTTAGGCTCAAAGCCTGGCCGAGGCAAGATGATCCGGAAGGACCCTGCCCTGCCGTATCCCGGCGCGCACCCCGCCCACGCATTCAAGCGCGCCACTTGCCGTTGGTCATCGTGACGATCGCGCGCTTGCCGTTCGCATAGGTCACGATATCGGAATGTGACCAGGCACCCGGGCCGCGTACCCAGTCGGGACGCAGCGCGCCATGCGTACCGGCCTGGTAAACGCCATCGACGATGCGGGGCGAATGACTGTGCCCGATATTCGCCTTGCGGCCCAGCCGGGAGAGGCTGGCGGCACTCCCACGGCTGCCATTCGGCCCCCGATCGCCATGCAGGCCGCATTCAATCCCGCCGCCTGCCCCGACGCAGATGAGAAAACTTTCGTCGGGCGCGAGAAAACGGTCTTTCACCGCGCCCTCGCCTGCCACTTCGCGGATGGCTTCGGCGAGATAGACGGGGCGTTTGCCTGCCGCCAGGTTCGCATATACCCGCGCGTTGAGCGCGAGCCAGAACCGGACATTGAGCGGGTCGTCGCGGCCATCGTGCTCCTGCAACCAGCGCGCCAGGTGGTGGTGATGGTTGCTGTCCACGATAACGCTCTGGCACCAGGGCCGGCGGGCGCGGTTGAGGAAATCGTTTACGGTACTGATCTCCGCCGCCACGTCCGCCTGCCGTTGAACGAAGCGATGAAACGCGATATGCGGGTTTTTTATTTCATGATGCGAACAGCCATGAAAATGCAGCACGTCGTGCAGAAACTGGTAGCGCGGAGCAAGCGTATCCAGCATGCCGCCGGAGCCGAAAGCAAGCTTATCGACCCATGACACGCTTTCCGCGACGTGAATATCGCCCCAGGTGATCGCCTCCGCGCGGTGGCCGATGCTAACCGCCGCATTGCTTACGAACCGATCGAGATCATAGAACGCACCCTCGCTGTTGGCGCTGATCTGGCGGGCGAACCAGTCACCATCCGCGTCAACCTCGACCAGAAGGGCGCCGTAGCAATGATGAAATTCCGCCATAAGCCCGGCTTTCCGGCGGCTGTAATTGCACCGCGTTACGGCGCCGGTCGTGTAGTTGAACTTGGGCCGTTCGTCCACACTGGAGGCGACAGTTTCCAGCGCCAGCCTGACATGCGGAAAAATGCCGCTGGCGTGACCCGGGAAACTGCCAAGACCGCGGAGCGGCCGGGCAATGGTTGGGCTGATACGCATATCACCGCACCATACGAGTCCGGGCGCGACTTCCATCCGCCGGTCCGACAGATAGGGGTCAAGAGCCGGGTTCCAGCCTGGCTGCCGCGCGCTGCCGCCCAAATCCTTGCCGTTGCATCGGCTTTTATCCGCATTGTCCGCCGAGCGGGTCTTGCTATGGCTGAACCGGCTGACATGGATTTCCGCGCCGATGGCATCGGCGAAAACCAGCAGGTTTTCCCAGAACGCATCATGTAACTTCGTGTCGTTCTGGGCACAGGTGAAAAGGTAGCGGCGCACGTTCGCGGCGGCTGCGCCGCGATAACCGGCATGGCCGCGCAATGTACCGGTCACGCGTAACAATCCGGCTTGCCCAATCGGCTCGATCGGCATTACGCATCCCTTGTCAGAAAAATCTGTTCCTCAGACAGGCGGCGGCGCAACAGCCCCGCCATGATCTTGCCGTCGGCATGATCCCAGGCCTCGAACTGCTTGGCTGCCAGTGCGAATTTGCCGAGATTGATGAGCCGTAACAGCGTCGAATTACGGAAATTTCCAGCGCCCACGTTGTAAATGAAATCCTCAATCGCCGCTCGTTCATGCCGCGTCAGCGGCGTCTTGATGGCATCCGCAACTGACTCAAAAGCTTCGCGCATATCGCGCTCCGCAAGCAGCGCCGCCTGCGCCTCGGTAATCGGCGGCGTAGCCGGTGTTATGTTCATCCCCTGCCCGTCCCGGGTCGAGCCATAGCCGATCGTCCATGGTTCCCCGCCAGTGGCCGGGTCCGGATATGGCTCGGCCCTAAATCCCTCGAATTCCTTCAACAAGCCGAGGGCAATTTCATCGGCGTCATCATCCGGCATCGCGCGATGCCTCCAGCGCCGGCCGTGGCATCGCCTGGACCCGCCACGCCACCTCAAGCGCGATCAGAAGCGCTTCGCGCTCGGCCTTATTCTTCACCGCCATGCCGATTTCTCCATGAAAACCAAAAGCGTAGGAATATTCTTAAGGGAACTCGAGTCGAAGTTATCTCCCGGCCTCGCCGGTCTAGCGCGCCGGACGCGACCAAAATGCCTTCTATCCGCCAGCATTTCCCCACGCGCCAACTCCCTCATGCAGAGTTTGCCGGCAATCATCCGCAGCGGCCTGTGCTGTGGCATCATGGTCACGCAGCCGTTCCACATAGATTGCCACCTTGCTGCCCGCATGGGGATCTGTCGCTTCTATGGAGGGGATCGGCAACGGCGGCGGATCGTCCGTGCAGCTTTGCAGCGCGGGCGGCCAATCCCAATGGACATAGCGAACCTGCGTTGTCGCCAGAGATGCCGGCGGATTCGGCGAACACGCGGCCAGCACGACAAGCGCCGTTGGCACGAGACTGAACCTCATGGGAATTCCTTCGCCAATACAGGCGGAATTGGGCCGTCCTGCCCCGGTTTCGTGCTTTCATCCTGAATTTGCGCCAGCGCGGCGGACACCTTCACCCGCGCCGCCTTCGCCTGCTGCGCTGCCTGCGCTCGCGCGGTTGCAATGGCTGCCTCAGCCGCATCCGCAGCCGACTGCGCGCGTTCCTGTGCCGCCGCCGTGGCCGCGTTTACCTGCGCCGACACCGCAGCCGCCTGCGCCTGGCACTGCGCCTGCACGGCGGTGACGCGCGCGTTTGCCGCGGTCAGCATCTCTTTCTCCACGAGCAACAGGATGAGCAGCACCGCCACCAGCGCCCACGGCCCAACCTTGATGGCGGTTTTAAGCCAGGTCATGGCGCCACCAGCGCAAGCGCCGCAGTGCAAAGCAAGCCGCACTTCGCCATGCCAGCGAGATCATACGGCACGGCATCCTCAGTCAGCCCAAACAAGTCTGGCAGCCATCGGTTCCGCGTGCCGAGGCTGAACCCGGTCTTCACTGTCAGCGCGCCGCCACCAAAACGCCATAGCAGCGCGCATAACATCACGAACAGCATGTTATTCTCCTTGCCCGAACCGGCCCGCCCGGCCCTGGCTCAAATTGTACAGCCCGGCAACCGAGCCAAGACCGATGCCAAACCCCTCCGAGTTGAACGGATGCGCGGGAAAAATGGTTGAATAAACGGCGCCCCAGCAAAGCGTGGCGATGCCGATGAGGAAGCCAACCGCCGCCTCATCGGGCACCCATTCTCCCGCCGGCGTGCGGCGATAGACGAGCCCGGCAAAAAAGCCCGGCGTCATATCCGTCAGAAATGCTTCTTGAACCAGGCTTCGATACCGGTCCACACGGTAGCCGCCTCATGGTCGATATTCGCCAGATCAGTGCGAGCGGCGGTGACGACATGGCCCAGTTCCGCTTCGATGCCGTCCAAAGCGCGCGAGAGCGCGATCATCACGCGGCCGATGATTGCCTTCTTGCTCGCGGAAGGCACGGCCTGCGCCTGAGATGGAACGGACGAGATCGGCCCGGCGGCTGGCGTTGTCGTGTCAGGCATCGTCTATTTCCTTTGCATGCGGGAATGATAAGAATGGCCATTTTCTGTCCCGCGCGGAAACGGCCACGGAAACTTCAAGCCTCAACCGCGAACAGTTCGAGGAAGCAACCGGAAATGGTCCACGTCGTATTGCCGCCCAACGTCGCTACGGACATGGTGAACGTCTCGGTGGAGCCGGGCGCGTACGTGCCCGGGGATTCGAAGTAATCCGTGTTCCCCCAGGAATTGATGCCCGTGCCATAGACGAGCCATGACGCGCCTTTCGAGAAGGTCGATGTCCCGTCGGATAGCGACGAGATGAAG
>JAJYAF010000176.1 GCA_021779655.1 Pseudomonadota bacterium | reverse complement strand
AAATTAAAACAGTTCCGCCGGGTCGCCACCAGATATGACAAGCTCCTCGCCAACTATAGAGGCTTCGTACTCCTCGCCGCCATCGCAATCCTGCTCAAATAATTCGTCACTACGGCCTAGGCAATAAAATTGCGCCTTGTGCCTAAAGGAAAATTCGTTAATTGTTGGCCAACCAGCGGATGTCCCATGATATTGGGGAAGTCTAAGGCCGCACCATTCCGATATCATTTGACGACAACCATTTCGTTGATCATAGGAGGATGTCTCACGGAATGTTGAAATAGGTCGAGCATCATGACAAAAAAGACTCGAACAGAATTCAGCCGGTATCTTAAGTTGCGGCATTTCAAGGTGGTCGAGATGCTCAATGCAACCCGGAGCATGCAAGCCGCCGCCGCCCGCCTGCATGTCACGCCGGCGGCTATCTCGAAATCTTGTCTCGAAGCCGAGGCATTACTGGGCGCGCCACTGTTTGAACGCACGGCTAAGGGCTTAATACCTACGCATCTGTGCGGCCGTATCATCGCAACCGGACAACGGATCAAAGCTGAGTTGAGCGCGCTGGACGAGGATATTCTACAGGCACGAGACGTGCTTGAAGGCGTTGTGAGAATTGGTTTTCAAGCACCGGCTCTTCAGGATCGTCTCGCCCACATTGTCGTCGCGATCAAAAAAAAGCATCCGCTTCTGACCATCGCTTTGGAATATGGTATGCGCGCCAACCTGCTCACGGCGTTGGAGACTAACCGGTATGATTTTGTGCTGATCGATTTGATCGACGCGAAATCAAATCCACGATTTGAAGTTGTTCAATTGGACGAAGACCAAATTTGTGTCCTAACTGAGCACTTACATCTGCCTATGCGAACGGTTGTCGATAACTGGGCTGATTACGCTGACCGAATGTGGCTCATCCAGACTCCCGGCATGGCGATGAGGACGCGCTTCGAGGCGTTTCTTGCTTTGCGCGGCTTGAAGTTGCCTGGCAATGTTATCGAATGTAATTCGCCCGTGGGAGCGGAAGAAATAACCCGCATAAATCCTGATATTGTCGTATTGAATAGAAGCTGCTTAGTGCCGGCCGACGCAAGAAAATTCATTGAAAGCGCGGATGTCGCCTTACAAGAAATGAGTAGCGAATCTGGTCTGGTATGGCTACGGGATGCTCGTTTGTCCTTTCGGGCCCAAACGGTGTTCGATATTCTTTTTCTCGAAATGTCACGGGGATTTGCTGAACGTGTATAGGCGCTCGAAAATTCACGTTGAGTTTGATTCGAGTGGGTTTCTTGATTTTCGACGAGGCCCTAAGGGTAGCAGCGTCATGCTCGCAGCCTTGAAATAACGTCGCTCGCTATTAAGATATATGGCGCTATGCTTTAATAGCGGCCATGCTTAGCGTGACGAACGGAGAGAACCAAAGGCTCGGGGCGTATATCGAAACGAGCGCGGGAGGTGAGCGCGTGCGCGCCTGTGTGCCTGCGCCGCTGCCGCCGAATCCTCCGCTCGAACTTGGGCGGTTCCAAGCAGGTCTATGAACGCGCCATGTTCGATGCTCACCGACAGCAGATCGCCGGCCCGGCCGCGCGGCCCCATCCGCGCTCCGCGTCCACGAATTGATGCAGGCCAGCCCGATCGTCACCATCCAGCACCGGGAAGGCCAGCCTGTTGCCCGCTGCACAGCGGAACGACTGATGCGTGCCATGGGACTACAAGGGGTTATCCGTGGCAAGGTTGTGCGCGCACTGAGTTATTCACCGCTGATTTTTCTATTCGTCAGGAACCACAGCCGAAAGATTAGCGTCTCCGCCCAACTGGCGCGTCTGAAGCCGGGGCAGCGCAGGGCCGCCATGCGGGCGCCGAACCCGCCGCTCAGCCCACCGCTGATCAGTTCCAGTTTCGCAACCTCTTGCGGGTGCAGCAAATGGCGGTATGCCTCCAGCCGCGCGACATGGCGCCGCATCATGGTCATGTAGATCGAGGGCCCCCGCCGCAGCGCCGAGATGGCGCGGTTCAAATTGCGCAGCGGCGAGCCCACCGCGTTGTTCGAATGCTGGCGGTAGAGCACGCAGGGCTTGGAATCGTATGTCACCTCTCCGCCGCAGGCCGAAACGACGATATAGCTCCACCAGTCATGGTGTGCGGCTTCGGGCGGCGGCATCGCCCGCACCAGCGCGGCCGCCGCGCCGTTCATCGCCACGGTATTCCCGGTGGCGATGTTCTGCGCGAGGCTCGCCGGAAAGGAAGGCGCCATGTCGAAACGTATCGACAGGGCCGGATGCGAAAAATTGTCATCGGTCAGGATCTGCCGCGCGCAGTACAACGTCGGCCGGCTGCCCCGGGCTTGCAGCCATTGCCTGGCGCGCGCCAGCTTGTGCGGCAGCCAGCGGTCGTCCTGGTCCGAGAAGGCGATGATGGGCGCCTCCGGATTTTCGGCCAGCAGGCGAAGAAAACTTCTGGCCACGCCAAGATGGGTGCCGGAGGAGGCGGATTCCGCGCAGCGCTCAAGCCCGGCGCGACGGGCGAAGTCGTGCATGACGGCGCAGCTTTCATCGCGCGAGCCGTCATCGCGCCAGCACAGCCGCCAATTCGTCTCGGTCTGCGCAAGGAAGCTCTCAAGCTGGCTCGGCAGATGGCGCGCGCCATTATAGACGGAAAGCAGGATCGTGATCGGGGCCGTCACTGCCGCACTTCGTCCCGCAGCAGCTGCTGCACGGTGCCGGGCAGCGCGTCCTGCCAGTGCGGCAGGCGGCAGCCGAAGCGCTGTGCGAGCCTGGTGCAGTCCAGCCGCGAATCCATGGGCCGTTTCGCCGGCGTCGGCCAGTCGGCGGTCGTGATCGCGTCCACCACGGGCATCGGCAGCCCGAAGCGGGCGGCGGCTTCGAAAATCGCGCAGGCGAAGCCGTGCCAGGTGGTCTCCCCGGCCGAGCTGGCATGGTAGATGCCGCGATACGCATCCCGCCATTCCGCTTGCAGCATCGCCGCGATATCCAGCATCGCGGCCGCCAGATCCCCTGCCGCTGTCGGCGTCCCCTTCTGGTCGCTCACCACCCGCAACTGCCCGTGCCGCCGCGCGGCGTTCAGCATGGTGCGGGCGAAATTCCGGCCATGCGCGGAATAGACCCAGCTGGTGCGAAGAATCACCGCCCGCGCCGCGCTTTCCAGGATGGCCACTTCCCCCGCCCGTTTGCTCATGCCGTAGACGCCGGCAGGATCGGGCGTATCGTCCTCGACATACGGCGCGCCTTTAAGGCCGTCGAAGACGTAATCGGTTGAGACATGCAGCAGCGCGATATCCGCCTTGGCGCAAAGCGCCGCGAGCAGCGCCGGGCCATGATGATTCGCCTGCTCCGCCGCTGCCGTATCGCGCTCGGCTGCATCCACGGCCGTGTAGGCGGCGGCGTTCAGCACCACGGCCGGCCGCGCTAGCCGCAGGCAGCGCGCCAGCGTCTCGGGGTAGGAAAAATCGAACTCCGGCCTCCCCACCGCGGTAAAGCCAAGCTGCCGGCGCGCCGCCAGGCCGGCCAGCGCGCGGCCGAGCTGGCCGCTCGCTCCCGTGATCAGCAGCCCGCCGCTCAATAGCGGAACCACTCCCCGCATTCGGAAAGCCGGGGCAGCATCCGGTCTTTTTCCGAAAGCAGCACGGCTTCCGCCGGCACCGGCCAGGGCAGTGCCAGCTGCGGATCGTTCCAGATCACGCCGCGCTCGGCCGTCCTGTCGTAAGGCGCGGTGACCTTGTAGAGGACCTCCGAATCGGGTTCCAGCGTGCAGAAGCCATGCAGGAAGCCACGTGGAACCCAAAGCTGCGCCCCGTTTTCGGCGCTCAGCGTAACCGCCACGTGCCGGCCGAAATAGGGCGAGCCACATCGCAAATCCACCGCCACGTCCCAGACCGCGCCGCGCGCCACACGCACCAGCTTGCCCTGGATGCTCGGCCCGATCTGGCAGTGCAGGCCGCGGATGGTGCCGGCGCGCGCCGAAAGGCTGTGATTATCCTGGACGAAATCCTCATCGAACCCGGCTGCCGCCAGCCTGGCCTTGTTCCAGCTTTCCTGGAAAAACCCGCGCTCATCGGCAAAGCGCGGCGGGGTGATCAGCAGGACCTCGGGGATTTCCAGCCGCTCGATCCGCATCAGAAATGCGCCGCGTCTGCGATCTCGCGCAAGATCCGCCCGAGTTCCGTGGCGCCGATCAGCGCGCCGCGCTGCCGTAACATGTCGGCCCCGATATATCCCATGCGAAAGGCCACTTCCTCCGGGCATCCCACCAGCTGGCCCTGCCGGGTCTGGATGGTCTGCACGAAGGTTGCCGCCTGCAGCAGCGATTCAGGCGTGCCTGCATCGAGCCAGGCCGTGCCCCGCCCGAGCCGCTCCACATGCAGCGTACCCGCTTCAAGATAGAGATTGTTCAGGTCGGTGATTTCCAGTTCCCCGCGCGCGGAGGGCCGGATGGTCCGGGCCAGCGCGCTGATCCGGGCATCGTAGAAATAGAGGTCGGTGACGGCCCAGTTTGAATCCGGCCGCACCGGTTTTTCTACGATGCGCCGCGCCCTGCCGTCCGCCCCGAAGCCGATTACGCCGTAGCGTTGCGGGTCCCGCACCTGATAGGCGAACACGGTGGCTCCTTCGCGCCGCGCGGCGGCCTCCCGCAGCAGCGCCGGGAGATAGTCGCCATGGATCAGGTTGTCGCCCAGCACGAGCGCGCAGCCCTCGCCGTCGATCCATTCCTCGCCAATGAGGAAGGCCTGCGCCAGGCCATCCGGCCTGGGCTGCTCGGCATAGGCGATGCGCACGCCGAGATGGGTGCCATCGTGAAACAGCCGCTGGTAGAGCGGCAGGTCCTCGGGCGTGGAGATGATCAGCACCTCGCGGATGCCCGCCAGCAGCAAGGTGGAAAGCGGATAGTACACCATCGGCTTATCGAACACGGGCAGCAGCTGCTTGGAAACCGCGAGCGTTGCCGGATACAGCCGCGTCCCGCTGCCGCCGGCCAGGATGATGCCCTTGCGGATCACGCCGCTGCTCCCTGTCCGGCGCCGAGCCTCTCGCCGCGATACCGGTCGCGCCGGATTTCCTCCCACCAGGCCCGGTTGGCGAGGTACCAGTCGATCGTGGCGTTCAAGCCCGCCAGGAAATCATGGGCCGCGCGCCAGTCCAGGGCCTGCTCGGCCGCGCGCGGAGCGATCTCGTAGCGCCTGTCATGCCCCGGCCGGTCGGCGACCAGGCGGATCAGCCGCCCGCGCGGGCCGTTATGGCTGGGCAGCCTGGCATCCAGGATGGCGCAGATCTCCCGCGCCACGTCGATATTGCGGCGCGGTTGCCCGGCGCCGATGCAATAGGTCTGCCCCGGCACGCCGCGTTCCGCGACCTTCAGCAGCGCCTCCGCGTGGTCCTCCACATAAAGCCAGTCGCGAATATTGCCGCCATCGCCATAGACCGGCAACGGCAGTTCCAGCAGCGCGTTGATCAGGACGAGCGGGATGAATTTCTCGGGGAACTGCCAGGGGCCATAATTGTTGCAGGTGTTGGAGACGATGACCGGCA
>JAJYAF010000175.1 GCA_021779655.1 Pseudomonadota bacterium | reverse complement strand
CCATAGGTCACCATCGGCTGAGAATCCAGCGGGGTTCCACCTGGCATTGTCGTTCCCGGGGAAATGCGCAACCCGACACGCTTCGGCCCCCAAACCCCGGCTACCGCCGCCACGACTTCAAGCGGGAAGCGCAAGCGGTTTTCAATCGACCCCCCGTACCGGTCGGTTCGATGGTTGGTGCTGTCCCGAATGAACTGCTCAAGCAGATAATTATTGGCGGAGTGGATCTCCACGCCGTCGAATCCCGCCTCCTTGGCACATTCGGCGGCATGCCGGTAGTCTTCTACAATCGCCGGTATCTCTTCGGTCTCAAGCGCCCTGGGCATTACGTGATCTTTAAGACCGTTGAAGGTAAAGGCCTGGCCTTTCGGCGTGATGGCTGAAGGCGCGACAGGCAGCGCGCCGCCATGCAGATCGGGATGGGAGATACGGCCCGTGTGCCAAAGCTGCAGAAAAATCCGCCCGCCGCGCTTATGCACGGCCGAAGTGATACGCTTCCAGCTTTGCACCTGGGCTTGCGTCCAGATCCCTGGCGTCAACGCGTAGCCGATCGCCTGGGGCGAAATATTTGTGGCTTCCGCGATGATCAAACCGGCATCAGCCCGCTGCGCATAGTAATCCACGGCAAAATCCGGAGGCACGCCTTCCCGGCTGGACCTGCTGCGCGTGAGCGGCGCCATGACCACGCGGTTTGAAAGGGAAAGATCCCCCAGGGAAAATGGTTGAAGCACAGGGGATTTCGCAGGATCAGCCATAGCGGACACCTTCGCTTGATCTACAATCGGCTTGTTCGCACGAGCAGCCTATCCGCTCCCGATTTGACTGCTAGATAGTGGGTCTGCACCCCAACCGGTAGGGGGAAGGGGAGATGGATCCACCGCCGCGGGGATTTGCCGCGCAAAGCGCCGAAAAAGCGGTTCCTCAAGGTTCCGCCGCCGCTCCCTGGTAACGCGCGCTGAACCGCTCGCGGATGACTTTCTTGTTTGTCTTGCCCACACTGGTGCGTGGCAGCTCGGCGACAAACAGGATTTCATCCGGCAGCTGCCATTTGGCGAAATGGGGAAGAAGATGGGCGTGCAATTCCTCGATCGTCGCGCGCGTGTCCGGGCGCAGCACCACCAGCGCCAGCGGGCGCTCCTGCCATTTCGGATGCGCGATGCCAACCACCGCCGCTTCCAGCACGGCTGGGTGGCCGGTCAGGGCATTTTCCATGTCGATTGAGGAAATCCACTCGCCCCCGGATTTGACGACGTCCTTAACCCGGTCCGTTATCTTGATGTAGCCATTCGGGTCGATGGAGCCGACATCGCCGGAGCGCCAGTAGCCGTCGATGAAATTGGCGGCGGCCTCCGGCATGTTGTGATAGCGGGTGGAGACCCATGGTCCGCGCATGCAGATCTCGCCGACGGAAATGCCATCGAAGGGAAGGTCCCGATCATCCGGTCCGAGAACCCTGAGATCCACGCCGGAGACCATCAGTCCCTGCTTGCGCCGCAAATTCCATCTCTCATCCTCGCTCAGCTTTTTCCGCAAAGAGGGCTTCAGCCGGTTGAGCGAGACGAGCGGCGATGTTTCCGTGGCGCCGTAGGCCTGAATTACCTCCGCCCCGGTCAATTCGTGAAATGCCCGCATCATTGAGAGCGGCGGCTCCGTCGCGCCGGAGAGCATGCGCAGGCGGCGGAAATCGGGTTTGACCGGCAGTGTCTCGATATAGCGCAGCATCGGCATGAAGATGGCGGGCGCGCCGTTCACTACCGTCACCTCCTCGGCGATGATCGCATCCACCAGCGGTCCGGTATCCTCCGCCATATACCGTCCCGGCAGAACGATCTTCGTCGCGGCGAAGATGGCGGCGTGTGGCAGACCCCAGCACTGGCCGTGGAACATTGGGGTGATGAGCATCGTGCAGTCCTCGGCTGACATGGTGAGGATGCTCGACATCACCAGCGTGTGCAGATATTCGGAGCGATGCGCGTAATACACCCCCTTGGGGCGGCCCGTGGTGCCGGTGGTGTAACAGGCCGCGCAGGCGGAGTGTTCATCGATCATCGGCCAGCAGATGTCGCGGCTGGCGTTGGCCAGCATGTTCTCGTAATGCAGAACCGGGCTAAGCGGGGTGACAATCTCCGCCAGGGAACGATCGGTCATCACCAGCCAGGCTTGCACATTCGGGGTCAACGGCGCCAGGCTCTCCGCCAGCCCGAGCAACGATTCATCGACCAGGATGAAACGCGCCTCGCCATGGTTGACAACATAGGCAAGGTCTTCCAGGGCCAGCCGCTGGTTGAGTTGCAGCATGACACCGCCAATGCCGCAGATGGAATAATAAAGCTCGAAATGGCGGCGGCTGTTCCAATCGAGCACGCCCGCGCGGTCGCCCGGCCGCAGGCCCAGATCGCGCAGCGCGTTGGCGCTGCGGATCACCCGCTCGTAACAATCGGCATAGGTATAGCGCGCCCAGCCGCCATCCGGCCGGCGATAGATGATCTCCTGCTCCGGATAGGTGCGGGCCGCGTGGCGGATCAATGTGGTGAGGTTGAGCTGATACGCATTGCCCATCGTGGAAGGGCAGCCGGCCGTGATCATGTCGGGGCCTTCAATCTCGTCCATAGTCGTTCCCTCCTCGCCAGAATCTTGTTTCTCTCACAGCTTACGCGAGATCAGATCTTTCATCACCTCATTGGCCCCGCCATAGATGCGCTGCACGCGGGAATCCGCGTAGAGTCGGGCGATGGGATATTCCATCATATATCCATAGCCGCCGAAAAGCTGCAGGCATATATCCACCACCCGGCATTGCTGCTCGGTGCACCAGTATTTCGCCATATAGGCGGCATCGTCATCCAGTTCGCCATCCAAAAGGCGCTGGATACAATCATTCACATAGGTGCGGGCGATATGCGCGGTCGTTGCTACATCGGCCAGCATGAAGCGTGTATTCTGAAAATCGAACAAGCTGTGCTCGAAGGCCTTGCGCTGCTTGGTATATTCCACGGTGAGCGCCAGGGCGCGTTCCATCACCACCACGGCCGGAACGGAGATCAGCATGCGCTCATAGGGAAGCTGGCCCATCAGCTGGGCGAAGGCCCGGCCCTCGACGCCGCCCAGCAAATTCTCCACCGGCGCGCGCACGCCATCGAAGAACAATTCGGTGGTATCGGAGGCGTGCTGGCCGATTTTCTCCAGGCGGCGGCCGACGCGAAAGCCGGGCAGATTTTCAGTCTCCAGCACGATAAGCGAGAGACCATGCGCCCCCGCCTCGCCGGTGCGGGCAACAACGGTGAGAAGATTGCCGGTCTCGCCATTGGTGATGAACATTTTCGCCCCATCGATCACGTAATGGTCGCCCTCGCGCCGCGCCCGGGTACGGATTGCCTTGAGATCGGAGCCGCAGCCCGGCTCGGTCATTGCGATAGCGGCCAGGAACTCGCCTTTGGCGAGTCCGGGAAGCCAGCGCCGCTTCTGCGCCTCGGTGCCGTAATCCAAAACATAATGGGAGGCGATGCTGTGCACGCCGATGGCGCCCGGCAATTCGGCCCGCGTCAGCTCTTCCTGCACAACCAGCTGGTGCGCGAGCGTGCCGCCGCCGCCGCCATGTTCCTCGGCCAGTTCCGGAAGCATGAAACCCCGCTCGCCGAAGCCGCGCCAGACCGAACGCGGAACGAAGCCCTGCCGCCGCCATTTTCCTACATGCGGCGCGAGCTCGGCCTCGATATAGCGGCGCAGCTGGTCGCGAAAACTTTCCATTTCGCCGTTCATCCAGCGATGCGTGTGCAGACGTGGTGCCATGGTCTTTCCTTTCAGTCTTTCGCTTCAGTCCTTCCCGTCAGTGGAGAACCACCAGCGCCTCGCCGGCGATTTTCACCTCGCCGCTTTCATTGGCGCTCTGCACCGCCACGCGGGCCAGGGTTGCGCCATCCTGTTCCAATTTTTCAATCACGCGCCCCGTGCAGCGTATTGTATCGCCAAGATTGGTGATGGCTTGGAAACGGACGTTCAGCGCGCGCACGTCCCGCTGGGGCGCCCAGTTTGTGAGCAGGCGGCCAAGCCAGGCCATGCCGAGCATTCCCTGGGCGAACACGTCCGCCATCCCGGCGGCGCGGGCGAAGTCGCTGTCTATATGGATAGGATTATGATCGCCCGAGGCGCCGGCAAACAAGGCCAGGGTGGTGCGGTTGACCGGGGCGAGAAGGAGCGGTGGCAGTTCATCGCCGACATTGACATGGGCGGCAGAAAGGCTGGTGGGCATGGTTTCACCTCAATGGCGGCAAACGAGAACGGAGCGCATCTCGGCGATGCAGGCGCCGCTGGCGTCGAGCGCGCGGGACAGCTTGACGACGAATTCCAGCGCGCCGTTCTTCTTCGCGTAGATATCCTCGATACGGGAATGAACCGTAACGGTCTCCCCCACGCAAACCGGGCGGTACCAGGTGAAGCCTTGTTCGCCGTGCAGGATTTTGGCGATCGGCACGCCGAGATCGTTGAGCAGCCGTTCCATGCCGGACTCGAGTTCCGCCGCGAAAATGAAGCTGGGCGGGGCGACGAGATCGGCATAGCCGGCAGCTTGCGCGGCGGCGGGATCGAAATGGATGGGGTTGGTTTCCCCGATCGCCTTCGCGAAAAACCGCACCCGCGTCCGCTCGATCGGCAGAACGGAGGGCGGCAATTCATGGCCGATCCACTTCTGGTCGATCATTGCCGGATCACCTTGGCGTGGCTGTGAAGGAAGCGTTTCCGGGCATAGACATTTCGCGTCATTTTTCCTCCCCGGCCAGTGGGGCCGTTCCTGCTTGGCGGGCGGCTCCGGCCTTGGGCTTGACCCCCGCGCGGAACTTGGTTTTCCTGCATCATCCGCCCGGGCCCGCCATTCAACCGGCCGTTCGGCCGTTGAACCGGCGCCGTTGTCGGCGGATACTTGCCGGGCGTCGTGGTGAAAGCGATTACCGATCATGTCATTTGCATGGCAAAAAACGTCAAATTCCCCGGCTCCGGCGCGAGAGGCCGGCATTGCCCACGCTTCCGCCGCCGTGCCCGTGGCCATCGTGCGGGGCATGCTCTCCGGCCTGGCCGTTCCGGTGCCGCCGCCTTGGCTGGGAGAACTGCTGCGCCAATGCGGAATCGCGCCGGAGTGGCTGCGGCTGGAGGGCGCCTGTATCACCGGCGTTCAATATGCCGGCCTCTACCGGCGATTGATCGACCGGCTCGACGATGAATGTGTCGGACTGCTCTCCCGGCCTTTGCGGCGGGGTAGCTTCGCGCTCATCGCCCGTTCAGCCCTGGGCGCCCGCACGGTCAGGGGCGCATTCCACCGCATCATCCGCGCCTTGGGCATTCTCATCGACGATGTGTCGATCGAACACGTCACCGGCAACGGACTCGCCGGCATGATGGTGACCCCGCGTGGCACGGCGGCACCGCCTGATTTTTTCTTCGAGCTGCTGCTGCGCGTCGGCTGGGGCTTGACCGCCTGGCTGGGCGGCGGGCGGCTGCCATTGCCCCGGGTCGAGTTCTGCTTTCCCCGCCCCGCTTATGCCGCCCTTT
>JAJYAF010000174.1 GCA_021779655.1 Pseudomonadota bacterium | reverse complement strand
AGTTCGGGGTTGAGCCGAGCGGCCTCGCTCTCGATCTGCCGTTGCAAATGGCGGGTATAGGTGGAAACCCATACCGCGCCCTGGTTTTTTTCCGCCCAGAGGCTTGCGGGGGCAAGGTAGCCGAGCGTTTTGCCCGTGCCGGTGCCCGCTTCCGCCAGAACCACATGCGGCCTGCCCTCGGCGTGGCGGGGGGCGAAGGCAGCCGCGGCGGCGGAGGCGTAATCGGCTTGCGCCGGACGCTGCTCCGAATCCGGTCCAAGGAGACCGGCAAGCCGGGCGCGGGCCTCGGCCGAGGAAACAGAGAAGGAAGCGGGCGGCGGGCGCGGCGCGGTTTCCTCCCATTCGGGCAAGCACTTCCAGGCGTGGAACGCCCGTTTGTCCGGCGGCGCATCGGGCGCGCCCAGCGCGGCCAGGACATAAGGCGCCCAGCCCCAGCCGGCTTTGCCCATGGCGGCGGCAAGGCCGGCCGCGTCCCGGTTGATCGGCAGGATCCGGCCAAGGGCGATGCGGGCGAGCAGCGCCTCGGCAATCGGCGCGAGGCTGGCGGCCGCCTGCTCCTGGGTTTCCGGCACGGTCATTTCCAGGAACCGGGCAAGGCCGGCGGCGCTGGGCGCGACGGTATGCGCCGGACAGGCGAAGGCGAAAAGCTCCAGCACGTCGAGAACCTGGATGGCGGGATTGCCCAGGCGCCTGGCGGTCGCCAGGCCATGAACCACCAGCGGGATCCGCCGGTTCAGCGCCTTCGCCACCCCGCCCGGCCGGACGGCCATGAACGCGCCATCGGGCGTGAGCAGCGTGGCTTTGCCAAAACCCGCGACCAAAGCGCATTTCTCCGGCAGATACGGCATGGCTCCACGTATAGACGGAGCCGGAAAATCGCCATAGACGAAGCCGGTTATGAATGACTCACCCGATCCCGTCAGCTGGCCATTTCGTGAAGCCCAACGTGTCGCCGACCGGCTCAAGGAAAAGGACAAGACGCACGCGCTGTTCGAGACCGGTTACGGGCCTTCCGGCCTGCCCCATATCGGCACGTTCGGCGAGGTGGCGCGCACGAGCTGGGTGCGGCGGGCGTTCACCGAGCTGACCGGCCTGCCCTCCCGCCTGCTGGCGTTTTCCGACGACATGGACGGGTTGCGCAAGGTGCCCGACAATGTGCCGAACCGGGAAATGCTGAAGACATTCATCGGCCGGCCGCTGACCCAGGTACCGGACCCCTTCGGCACGCATGCGAGCTTCGGCGCGCACAACAACGCGCGCCTGCGCGCTTTTCTCGATTCGTTCGGGTTCGATTACGAATTCGCCTCCTCGACCGATTATTACCTCTCCGGCCGGTTCGACGATGCGCTGCTGCACGTGCTCGCCAATCATGACACGATCGTCGCGATCATCCGGCCCACGCTCGGGCCGGAACGGCGCGCGACCTATTCGCCGATTCTGCCCATCCATCCGCGCACCGGGATCGTGATGCAGGTGCCGATCGAGAAAACAGACGTGGAAAGCGGAACGGTGACCTGGGTGGACCCGGAGACGGGCGTGCGTTTCGAGACCGCCGTCACCGGCGGCTCCGCCAAGCTGCAATGGAAGGCGGACTGGGCGATGCGCTGGTGGGCGCTGGACGTGGATTATGAAATGTCCGGCAAGGACCTGATCGAATCCGTGCGGCTTTCCTCCGCCATCGTGCGCGCGCTGGGCAGGGAGCCGCCGGTGACACTGACCTATGAGCTGTTCCTCGATGAGAACGGCCAGAAGATTTCCAAAAGCAAGGGCAATGGGCTTTCCATCGAGCAATGGCTGAAATACGCGCCGCCGGAATCGCTTGCGCAATACATGTATCACGCGCCGCAGCGCGCCAAGCGGCTGTTCTTCGATGTCATTCCGCGCGCGACGGATGATTTCATCGCCAACGTGGCGGCGCTGCGCGAGGGCGGCGGTGACAAGCATGCCAATCCGGCCTGGCACATACTGGGCGGGCGCGACCCGGAAAAGGAAGGCAGCCCGATCAGCTTCACCATGCTGCTGAACCTCGCCTCGGTGATCAACGCCGACAGCCCCGGCATGCTGTGGGATTTCATCCGCCGCTACCTGCCCGAGGCGACGCCGGAGAGTTATCCGTTCCTGGCGAAGCTGGTCGGCTACGCGATTGCGTATTACCGGGATTTCGTGGCGCCCAGGAAGCAGTTCCGGCCGCCCACCGAGGTGGAGCGCGAAGCCTTGTTCGATCTCGCCGGCTCGCTCAGGGAACTGCCGGAGAACGCGGATGCGGAAACCATTCAGAACCTGGTCTATGCCGTGGGCAAGCGCCATCCCTTCACGCCGCTGAAAGCCTGGTTCGATTGCCTGTACCAGGTCTTGCTCGGCACGGCCGAAGGGCCGCGCTTCGGCGGGTTCATCGCGCTGTACGGGATCGCGCGCACCGTGAAGCTGATCGAGGACGCGCTGCGCCAGAGCGTGGTCGTTTCGGGAATCACGCTCTAAAATCGATATCTTACCGCGCGACCCGCGTTTATTCGCCGCGCCAGTTGGCCTTCCGCTTTTCGTTGAAGGCGGCCATTCCTTCCGCCTTGTCGGCGGTGGCGCAAAGTCCGTGGAACAGCCGGCGCTCGAAATTCAGCCCCATGGCAAGGCCGGTTTCGAACGCGGCATTCACCATCTCCTTATTGGCGATGGCGGCGAGCGGCGGCATCCCGGCAATGGCCTCGGCCTGCTTCAGCGCCTCCTCCACCAGCTGCGCCGCCGGCACCACCTGGGCCACGAGTCCGCAACGTTCCGCCTCCGCCGCATCCATCATCCGCCCGGTCAATACCATCTGCATTGCCTTGGACTTACCGACCGCCCGCGTCAGCCTCTGCGACCCGCCCATTCCAGGGGCAACGCCCAGCTTGATTTCCGGCTGACCGAATTTCGCGGTATCGGCGGCGATGATGTAATCGGCCATCATCGCAAGCTCGCAGCCGCCACCCAGCGCGAATCCCGCCACCGCCGCGATCCACGGCTTGCGGGTCTGGGTCACCTGCTCCCAGCCCTGGAAGAAATTCTCGGCATACATCCGGGCGAAGCCCCTGGGCTGCATTTCCTTGATATCGGCGCCGGCGGCAAAGGCTTTCTCATTGCCCGTCACCACCAGGCAACGCTGCGCCGGATCGGCGTCATAGGCGGCAAAGGCGGCGATCATGTCGCGCAGCACCTGGCTGTTCAGCGCATTCAGCGCCTGCGGCCGGTTCAGCCGCAGCAGCGTCACCGCGCCGTGCGTTTCGCTGAGAAGCGTTTCATAGGTCATGGCAGTTCCTCCTCGCCAAAAACGTTACGATTCACCGGCGGGTTTTCGCCGGCAGCGGAAAATCCGCCAATATCCCCACCCACGCCAGCGCGACGGATCCAACCTCCACCCCGCGCAACAACGCTCTTAAAGCCTTCCCGGCCCGGAAATGCAAAACGCGCCGCCGCGGCAATGCTCCACGTGGAATTTTTCCAACCAACAGTTATTCTATCAACCAGCCCCTCCGGCATGCAGGGCGCGTATGCCGATATCGCGCCTGCTGAAACCCTCCGGCCAGTCCACCGCGTCCACCGCGGCATAGGCACGCTCGATCGCCTGGCGCAGGTCTTCCCCCACGGCGTTCACCGCCAGCACCCGGCCGCCATTGGCCAGCAGCGCGCCTTCCTGGAGCATCGTGCCGGCGTGGAAAATCGTCACGCCCGGCAGGCTGCCGGCCTGGTCCAGGCCGTTGATTTCGCTGCCCGTCGCATAGGCGCCGGGATAGCCCTCCGCGCACATCACCACCGTGGCCGAGGCGGCTTTCCGCCACTCCAGCCGCATCCCATCAAGCCGCCCCTCGCCTGCCGCCAGCAGCGCGGGCAGCAGATCGGAGCCAAGCAGAGGCAGCAAGGTCTCGCATTCCGGATCGCCGAAGCGGACATTGAACTCGATCAGCCTGGGGCCTTCCCCGGTGAGCATCAGCCCGGCGAAGAGAAAGCCGCGAAAGGGCGTGCCGCGCGCCAGCATCCGGTCGAGCGCCGGGCGGACGATGCGCCGCATCGCCTCCTCGATCACCGCCGGCGTGGCCCATGGCGGCGGCGCGATGGCGCCCATGCCGCCGGTGTTCGGGCCGGTATCGTTCTCGCCCACCCGCTTATGATCTGCGGCACAGCCGAGATAGAGCGCATCCGTCCCGTCGCAGAGCGCGAAGAGGGAGACTTCCTCGCCGACGAGGCATTCCTCGATCACCACTTCCGCCCCGGCCTCGCCATGCACCCTGTCTTCCATGAAGGCGTCGATCGCCGCGTGCGCCTCCGCCGCCGTGGCGGCCACCACCACGCCCTTTCCGGCGGCCAGCCCATCCGCCTTCACCACAATGGGTGCGCCCATTTCCGCGATAAAGCCGTGCGCGGCGGTGGCCTCGGTAAAACTCGCCCAGCGGGCGGTGGGAATGCCCGCCTCATCGGCGAGTTCCTTGGTGAATCGCTTGCTGCCCTCCAGCCGTGCCGCCGCCGCGCCGGGGCCGCAGCAACGGATACCCGCCGCCGTCAGCGCATCGGCGATCCCCGCCACCAGCGGCGCCTCCGGCCCTGGAACAACAAGATCGATCTTCTCCCGCTCCGCGAAGGCGACCAGCGCGGGGATATCGTTCGCGCGGATGGGCACGTTGGCCGCAACCTGCGCGGTGCCGGGATTGCCGGGCGCGACATAGAGCGCCGGGCGCAGCGGGCTGCGCGCGATCGCCCATGCCAGCGCGTGTTCCCGCCCGCCGGAGCCGATAATCAGCACGCGCATCCTGTTCTCCTGCTTCCTTCGCGCCGGCTCCTACCATAGTTTGCCGGCATGAGCGATTTGGGAAACACGCCGGAATTCAGCGTTTCGGAAATTGCCGGAGCCATCAGGCATACGCTGGAGGGCTCGTTCGGGCGCGTCAGGGTGCGTGGCGAGATCACCGAGCTGCGCGGCGCCGCCGCCTCCGGACATCTTTACTTCTGCCTCAAGGATGAATCCGCCAAAATTCGCGGCATCGTCTGGCGCGGCGCGGCGCAGCGCCTGTCGCTCAAGCCGGAAAACGGGGTGGAGGTAATCGCCACCGGCCGCATCAGCAGCTATCCTGAGCGCTCGGAATATCAGCTGATCATCGAGCGGCTGGAATACGCGGGGATGGGCGCGCTGCTCGCGCGAATCGAGGCGCTGCGCCTGAAGCTGGAAGGGGAAGGGCTGTTCGCGCCGGGGCGCAAGCGCCCGATTCCCCTGCTTCCCGGCGTGATCGGCGTGATCACCTCGGCGCAAGGCGCGGTGCTGCACGACATCAAGACAACCATCGCCCGGCGCTTTCCCCGGCCGATCCTGGTGTGGCCGGTCGCGGTCCAGGGGGAACTGGCCGCGGCGCAGATCGCCGCCGCCATAACCGGGTTTTGCCGCCTGCCCGAGGCCGGGATCGCGCGGCCGGATGTGCTGATCGTGGCACGCGGCGGCGGCAGCGTGGAAGATTTGATGGCCTTCAACGACGAAGCCGTGCTGCGCGCCGCCGCCGCCTGCACGATTCCGCTTATCTCGGCCGTCGGGCATGA
>JAJYAF010000173.1 GCA_021779655.1 Pseudomonadota bacterium | reverse complement strand
TGTCCTTGCTCATGGCGAGCACCAGCTTGCGGAAATTCTCCGCCTGCTTGGTGCGGTCGGATTGCAGCTCCAGCCTGGTGAGCTTGGTCACGCCATCGACCAGGCCCGCCACCTCGGCCCCGAACTGTTTCTGCACGGTGGCCAGCGTAACCGGCGTATCCTCGATCACGTCATGCAGCAGCGCCGTGACGATGGAGGCGGGATCGAGCCGGTAGCCGGCCAGAATACCGGCGACCGCCAGCGGATGGGTGATGTAGGGCTCGCCATTGTCGCGCTTCTGCGCGGCATGCGCCGTGAAGGCGAGGTCATAGGCGGCGGTTATCACGGCCGGGTCGGCCTTGCTGTCATACCCGGCGATACGCGACAACAGAGGGGCGAGTTCCGTATGCTCAACCCCGCCCGCCCCGGCGAGGCCGGCGGGCAAACCTTCCGGACCTAGAAGTGGGCGCGAGACCTTACGCCATGCCGCCATCGTACCCTTTTCAGCGGCGGCTCTTGCCGCCGAGCTCCGCCTCGATCGCCGCCTGGATATCCTCGGGCGTCATCTCCTCCGCGGCCAGGGCGGCAGCCTCCTCCTCGGCGGAGACGTCCTGCAGGCCGAAAATATTCTGGTCGGTCGGGATCAGATCCAGCACCTCCTCGTCCACCGGCTCAGGCTCCGGCACACGCGAGAGGGACCTCACGAGGTCCTGCTCCAGATCCTGGAGATTAACGGTCTCCTCGGCAATCTCCCGCAGGGCGACCACCGGGTTCTTGTCATTGTCCCGTTCGATGGTCAGGGTTTCCCCGCGACTGATATTGCGGGCGCGCTGCGCGCCCAGCAGCACCAGTTCAAACCGGTTGGGAACCTTCACGATACAGTCTTCGACGGTGACGCGGGCCATCCGTGATCTCCAGGCTAGGTATAAAACAGGAACAGGGGGATCAGATAAGCCCCCGAACCTTGCGCTGCAAGACAAACCGCCCGCATTGCAAGAAAACCGGCGTGCCTTGCCGGCGCCCATACGGGCACCGGGCGGCGGCCCTTCCATCAAAACATCATTTGCCCCCTTTAGGCAACCGCGAAGGTTTCCGGACCGGCGGATTGTCGACATACCAGGGTTCGATGGCCTGCGGCGAGAGCTCGGCCAGCAGGGAGGCAACACCACGGCGCAAGGTGGGATGCCGCCAGCTGGGCGCCACGTCCAGCAGCGGACGCAGCACGAAAGCGCGCAGATGCGCGCGGGGATGCGGCAGAATCACGGGCGAAATGGCGCGAATGATGCCGTTCAGGTCGATGATGTCGAGATCGAGACTGCGCGCCGCGTTGGCGATGCCGCGCTCCCGCCCGAACTGCGCCTCGATCTTCTGCACGGCCTCCAGCAGGGCTAGAGGCTCGATCCCGCCTTCCAGCCGGACGATGCCGTTGCAATAATCCGGCTGCTCGAACGCCGATATCGGCGCGCTCCGATACCAGGGCGAGGCGGTGATGAGCTTTACGCCCGGAATATCGGCCAGCGCGCTCACCGCTCCGATACAGGTCTCAAGCGGCGATTCGCCGCTGGGGCCAGGAAGATTTGCGCCAACCGAAATAATAATCATGGGAACCGTCTCATGAAATGTAACGAATCTCTTTCAACGCCCCCGGCGTTCTTACGATCGCGGTAGCGCGATTCGCCCAATGTCCTGTTATGGTGTCCCAAAGTATAATGCCTGAAATTTTTTTCCTAATATGCGTTTTTTCATTACCCCAGGTTGCGCCTCTTCGCCGGCTGGATCCCCGCCACGAGCGCGCGGCTGGCGGCAAAGGGGCTTGCATGCCGGGTCTCGCGGGCATAAGGATTAAGATTTCCGCGCATGAACGCCCCCCCGCGCGATTGCCCGCTTTGCCCTCGTCTTGTTGCCTTCCGCGCCGGAAACCGCGCCAGGGAGCCGGGCTGGCATAACGCCCCGGTGCCGAGTTTCGGCGGGTTGGACGCCGCTCTGCTCGTGGTTGGCCTGGCTCCCGGCCTGCGCGGCGCCAACCGTACCGGCCGCCCGTTCACCGGCGATTATGCCGGGCTCCTGCTCTACGCCACCTTGCTCAAATACGGTTTCGCGAAGGGCAGCTATGCGGAATCCGCCGATGACGGTCTTACATTGCTCGGCGCGCGTATCACCAACGCCGTGCGCTGCGTGCCACCCGCCAATCTTCCCACACCGCTCGAGAGCAGAACCTGCAATTCCTTCCTGCGCGCGGAGCTTGCCGCCATGCCCAGGCTGCGCGTCATCCTGGCGCTTGGCACCCTGGCCCATCAGATGAGCCTGCGCGCGCTTGGCCTGAAACCATCCGCCCACAGGTTCGCGCATGGCGCGATGCATGAGGCTCGCCCCGGCCTCATGCTCGCGGACAGCTACCATGTCTCACGTTATAACACGAGCACGAGACGCCTGACCGTGCCGATGTTCGAGGAGGTCGTGCGGCAAATTCAGGAACTGCTTGCCGCCCGCGGGGCGGCCTAGCGCGTGTGAATCGCCCGCTAATATATTGGTTTAACGCTCAGCTTCTGCGCAGCAGCCGGGCCTTGTCGCGCTGCCAGTCCCGCTCGGCCGCGGCCCTGCGCTTGTCCTGCTTCTGCCGTCCCTCGGCGATGCCCAGCGTGACCTTGGCAAGGCCGCGCGGATTGAAATGAATATCGAGCGGTATCACCGTACGCCGGTCCCGCGCCATGGCGCCCAGCAACTGGTCGCGCTCCTTGCGCCGGACGAGCAGCTTGCGCGCGCCCCGCACGTCGAAGCGGGAGAGCACGCCGCCCTGATATTCCGGGATATAGGCATTAAACAGGTAAAGCTCGCCGTCCCGCTCGCCGGCCCAGGCCTCGGAGAGCGTGGCCCGGCCAAGGCGCAGCGATTTCACTTCCGCGCCCTTCGGCACGACGCCGGCCTCCAGCGTCGAGAGGATTTTGTAATCGAACCGGGCCTTGCGGTTCTGCGCGGCGATTCCGTGCGAAATATAGCCGGATTTGCCTTTCGCCGTGGACTGGCCGGCCATCAGCCGAGCAGGCCGAGCCCGGCCATCGCCGCGCGCACTTTCGCGGCATGCGCCGGCTCAAGCGGCGCCAGCGGCAGCCGGCAGAACGGCGTGCCATATCCCAGCAGCGAGGCCGCGTATTTCACCGGCGCCGGATTCGTCTCGACAAACATGGCATCGTGCAGCGGCAGCAGGCGGGATTGGATTTCCATGGCCTGGCGCGCGTGGCCGGCCTCCCAGGCCGCCTGCATTTCGGCGCAGAGCCGGGGCGCGATATTGGCGGTAACGGAAATGCAGCCATGCCCGCCGGAGGCGAGAAAGGCGATGGCGGTATGATCTTCTCCGGAAAGCTGCACGAAATCCGCGCCACACGCATGCCGGATATGCAGCGGGCGCGCAAGGTTGGCGGTCGCATCCTTCACGCCGGCGATGTTTCCATGCCGCGCCAGCCGCGCCATGGTCTCAACCGACATGTCGACGACCGAGCGGCTGGGGATGTTATAGATATAAATCGGGATGTCCACGGCATCGGCGATTGCGGCGAAATGCCGGTACAGCCCCTCCTGGGTCGGCTTGTTATAATACGGGGTCACCACCAGGACCGCGTCGGCGCCGGCGGCTTTCGCATGCCGGGCCAGGCCGATCGCCTCGGCGGTGGAATTGGAACCCGCGCCCGCCATAACCGGCACCCGGCCGGCGGCGGCACGGATCGCAAGCTCCACCACACGGCCATGCTCCTCATGGGTGAGGGTGGGCGATTCGCCGGTGGTGCCCACCGGAACCAGCCCGTTCGTTCCCTCGCCGATCTGCCAGTCGACCAGGCGCGTATAGGCCGCTTCGTCGATACTGCCATCCGCGCGCATCGGTGTGACCAGCGCGACCAATGAACCGTGAAACATCGGTGTTTTCATGCGCGGAGTTAGAACCGATGGGGGATGGCCTGCAAGCCATAGGATGCTAAACGAGCGGCATGCGTGTGCCGCCGCTTCTGCTCGCCTTTGTCGTGCCGCTGCTGCTGCTGCCCTTGCGGCCGGCCGCCGCGCAACAGGCGGCAACGCCGGAGATCATGCAGGACGTCAAGGCCGGCGATTGGAACGATGCCTATTCCCTGGCGCAGGCAACCGGCGATCCGCTGGTGGCCAAGCTCGTTACATTCTTCAAGCTTCTGCAACCGGGGGGCGGCACGGCTGAAGATATCCAGCAATTCATGAATGCCAGCCCGGACTGGCCGGAGCAGGGCGTGCTGCGGCTGCGGGAGGAACAGGCCGCCGGCACCTACACCCCGAGCCTCGGCCCGCCGCAGGACCCGTTTCTCGCGCAGGCGCAAGCCCTGCATGCCGAGGGCAATGATACCGCCGCCGCCACGCTCTGGGTCTCGCAAGGGCCTGCCGCCGCCGCGAACGCGGCGCCGGACGCCCGGGTGCTCTACTGGCCGGCGCAGCAAGCGCTGGCCCGCGCGCTGCTGATGGAGGGCGATGCGAAGGACGCCTACCGGGTCGTTATTGCCGTGGCACCGCCGGATGAGGGCTCTACCGCCCGCGAGCAGGTTGCCGACCGGGATTTTCTCGCCGGTTTCCTGCTGCTGCGCTTCCTCAAATCTCCGGAGGCGGCGGTCCGCTGGTTCACCGAACTCGCAGCCTCCTCCACCGCCGTCATCACTCAGGCACGCGCCTATTATTGGCGCGCCCGCGCCGAAACCGGCTTCGTCGCGGAGGCGGATTACGCGCATGCGGCGCTCTACCCCGACACCTATTACGGCCAGCTTGCCACCATGGCGCTGGGCGATTCGCCGGCGGTGCTGGCCGCCCGGATCGTGCATATGCCGGAGCCGGCTTTTACGGTATCGGACGCGCTCGATTTCGCCGAAATGGAATTGCCCAGGGCGGCGGCGCTGCTCGCGCAGATGCAGGATACGGCCGATGCGCAACTCTTTCTCAACCGGCTGGGCCAGGTGGGCGCCGATGATCAGATCCGCGAACTCGCGGCGAAACTCGCACTCGGGCTTGGCTGTCCGCAAAGCGCGGTGGCCATCGCCCGGTCCGCAGGGATAGCCGGGCAGATGCTCATTCGTGAAGGCTGGCCCATGCCGGTCACGCCGCCGGGAGGGCTGGAGCCCGCCATCGCCTACGGCATCATGCGGCAGGAGAGCAGCTTCGATGCGGATATCGCCAGCAGCGCCGGCGCTGTCGGGCTGATGCAGTTGTTGCCCGGAACCGCCCAGCGGATCGCCCTTAAGGACAACCTGCCCTTCGATGGCGACCTCACCGATCCGCAAACCAACATGACGCTCGGCATCGCCTATTTCGACCAGCTCCTGCAAAGCTTCGGCAACTGCGAGCCGCTGGCCATCGCGGCCTATAACGCGGGGCCGACCAATGTCGCGACCTGGCTCGCGGAAAACGGCGATCCGGAAATGCCCCTGGCCGAGGGCGGCGCCAACCTGATCGACTGGGTGGAGGAAATCCCGTTCGGTGAAACCCGGAACTATGTGCAGCGGGTCACCGAGAGCATCGTCATCTACCGCGCCTTCCTGACCGGCGAGGCCACGAATCCGTTGCAGCCCTGGTTGC
>JAJYAF010000172.1 GCA_021779655.1 Pseudomonadota bacterium | reverse complement strand
AGGCCCTTGCAGATATACTGGTACATCGAGCCGGAGCCGGCGCTGCGGGAGGCGAACTGGTTGAGGTTGAACGCCACGAACAGCAGCATCACGGTCCCCAGCGCGTAGGAAAGCCAGCTCCAATTGCCGGAGGTGGCGAACATGAGCGGAACGATCAGCGCGGCGGTCATCGTGGGCGAGATCAAGGCGATATTCTGGGCCAGCAGTTCCAGCGGCCCCAGGGCGTTCTTCTTCAGCGCCTTGACGGGCGCGATCGGCGGTGCGGTCATCGAGCAATCCCTCCAATGCTTGCCGTTGGTAGCGGCGGTTCGGATTGCCGTGCGTGTGGTGTAAAAAAAGCCGTAGCCGTTCGTTTTTTGTCTTGTATGCGGCGTATTTTTCCGAGACCGTGGATAAGTAGAACCTCCAGTTTCCACAAGCTGACTGGTCCAGTCCCCTCTGCCCGGGCAAGGCGCGGGAAATTGCGGGGGCGGATCATTTATCGCGGGAGTTCGGATCATTTTCAGCGGACGCGCATGCTAAGGCCCTGGGATCTGCAAATCGCGCTTGAGCGCGATCATGCCATGCCGGCCTATCTGCAGGTCGCTTATATGCTGATCGATGCCATCCGGAGCGGGAGATTGCAGCCGGGGAGTGTCCTGCCGGGAACAAGGAAGCTCGCGGCGCAGGCCGGCGTGAACCGCAAGACGATCCAGGAGAGTTACGACGAGCTGGTGGCGCAAGGATGGCTGACAGCGGAGCCGACCCGGGGAACCTTTGTTTCCACCCTTCTTCCGGCTGTGCCGGTGCAAAGCGCGCCGGGCATCGCGGCCACCAGGGAGGCGGCTTTCTCGCTCCGCGGGGTTGCGCCGGATCTGGACGCCCGCCTCCCGCCGGCCGGGACGCTGGTTTTCGACGATGGCGCGCCGGATACGCGGCTGATGCCCGCCGAGCTGGTGGCGCGGGCGTACCGCCGGGCCTTGCTGCACGGAGCCCGCAACAACCGGCTCGGCTATGGCGATCCGCGCGGTGGTTCCAGCTTGCGCGCCGCGGTGGCGGAGATGCTGAAGGCCGACCGCGGATTGGACTGCACCCCCGACAATATCTGCATCACGCGCGGCAGCCAGATGGGAATTTTCCTCTCGGCGCGCCTCTTGGCGGGGCCGGGCGACGCGGTTGCCTTCGAGGCGCTGACCTACCCGCCGGCGCGGGAGGCATTCCGCGCCGTGGGCGCCGAGATCTGTTCCGTCGCCATCGACGACCAGGGCATGCGGATGGACGCGCTGGAGGCGCTCTGCCAAACACGGCCGTTGCGGGCCGTCTACGTGACTCCGCATCATCATTTTCCCACCACGGCGGCAATGCCGCCGGAACGCAGAATCACCCTGCTGGCGCTGGCGGAGCGCTTCGGATTTGTAATCGTGGAAGACGATTACGATCATGAATTCCATTTCGGACGCCGGCCCCTGCTGCCGCTGGCCAGCGCGCACGGGTTCGGCAGGCTGATCTATATCGGCTCGCTGTCGAAGCTTCTGTCGCCGTCGCTGAGGATCGGCTATCTGGTGGCGGCCCGGACCGTGATTTCCCGTGCCGCCGCCGAAATCATGATGATCGACCGGCAGGGCGACCCGGTGACCGAGGCCGCCGCGGCGGAGCTGATGGCAACCGGCGCCCTGAAGAACCATGCCCGCAAGGTGCTGCGCGTCTATGCCGAACGGCGGGGGTTTCTCGCCGGCGCGCTGCGGCGCGAATTCGGGGCGAGCCTGGAATTCACGCCGCCGCCCGGCGGCCTCGCGCTATGGGTGAATTTCCCGCCTGGCACGGACGGCGAGGCCCTGGACGGCGAGGCCCTGGCGAAAGCAGGCCTGCGGCACGGCGTGGCCCTGACGCAGGGGCAGGCCTTTGCCTCCAACGGCGAGAAGGTTCGCGGCGTGCGGCTCGGCTTTGGCAGCATGGCGCCGGATGAGCTGGCGGAGGCGGTCCGGCGGTTGCGGCTGGCGGCGGGCCATGGCTGGCGGCCCGAGGCAACGGAGCGCCCGGCACGGTAGCGCGGACGCCAGGACCGTGGAAAAAGGGTAATCGGCCCATCGCCGTCGCGGAAGGGCCGCGCGTACCGGCACAAGGGGGGACATGCGTGGGAAAAGAGCGTCTGGCCGCGTTCAGCGATGGCGTCATCGCCGTCATCATCACCATCATGGTTTTGGAGCTTAAGGCCCCGCATGACGCAAGCCTCGGCGCGCTGCGGGGCTCGGCGCCGACATTCCTCAGCTATGTCCTGAGTTTTGTCTATATCGCGATCTACTGGAACAATCATCACCATCTCTTCGCCCCGGTCGGCCGGGTCAATGGCGGCCTGCTCTGGGCGAACATGCATCTGTTGTTCTGGCTCTCCCTCATTCCGTTCGCCACGAGCTGGCTTGCCGGCCACCCGGAAATGGCGGTCCCCACCGCCGTCTACGGTCTATCGCTCTTGATGCCGGCGGTCGCCTGGTACGTGCTGCAGGCGTCGATAACGCGGATGCAGGGCAAGGCGCGCTTGCGACTGGCCGATGCCCGGCGGAGCGATTGGAAGGGGCGGCTCTCGCCCGCGCTCTATCTGGCGGGAATCGCGCTGGCGTTCGTGAATACCTGGCTGGCCGACGCGCTCTACGTTTTCGTTGCGCTGATGTGGCTGGTGCCCGACAGGCGCATCGAGAATGCGCTCCGGCGCCTGGAGCTGGAATCGCCGCGAGATCCTTGAAATAAACGAAGGAAACAACCGAAAAGCCCGTGCGGGCCGCCGCGAAAGACGAATAATTTCAGCGTCTTTTGTGCGGTGCAAAATTTCCTGGCGAAAGCGGAAGGAATTGTGGCAAGCTTCCCGTCCTTACAGACCGGATAAGGAGATGTTCACATGTTGGATACACCGCTCGTGAATCTGTTTTCCCACGTGAAACCGGGTGAGACCCCCTGGCGGACGGACGGACTGCGCAGTTTTTTCCTCTACCGGGACCTTGGCGTCGCGGATTCGACCGGCGGCCGGGTGATCGCCCAGCTGGTGAAGGCCAACCCGGAATTTCCGCCCGAGGCCGGAACGGGCTGGCACCGTCATGTCGCCGATTTTCATATCGTGTTCATGACCAAGGGCTGGGCCAGGTTCATGTACGGGAACAACGAGCATCTGGTCTCCGCCGGGGATTGTGTGCACCAGCAGCCCGGGATCATTCATTACCTTTTCGATTATTCTCCGGATATGGAATATCTGGAGATAACCTCGCCGGCGGCCTTCGGCACGGTGGAGTCCGAAGGGCCGTGCGCGGTGCCGGTCCCCACATCCTGGGCGAAGCTGGTTTCCGCCTGAGCCGTACCGGCCAAAGGGGCGTGATAAGGGGGCACGTGATCAGGGGGCGCGTGATCAGGCGCTGATTGATCACGCGCTCCGGCGCAGGGCGCTGGCTGGCGCGCTGAGCTTCAGCCGCCGCCGCCGAAGGCTTTCGCCATTTCCCTCAGACGGAATTTCTGGATCTTTCCGGAAGGGGTTTTCGGAAGCTCGGGCAGAACTTCCAGGCGTTCCGGGTGATATTGCTTGGCCATCCGCGCTTCCGAGAGAAAGGCGACCAGCTCCGGCAGGGTGATATTCGTGTTCTCCCGCAGGGTTACAAAGGCGCATCCCCGCTCGCCCAGGCGCTCGTCCGGCATGCCCACCACCGCCACCTCCAGAACGGCGGAATGGCGGTAGATAAGGTTTTCAATCTCCGCCACGGGTATATTCTCCCCGCCGCGAATGATGATATCCTTGGAACGGCCCGTGATGCGGATATAGCCATCCGCGCTCATGCGCGCGAGATCGCCGGAATCGAGCCAGCCTTCCGCATCGCAACAATACCATTCCGGTCGCTTCAGGTAGCCGACAAAGGTGCTTGGGCTGCGTGAGAGCAGCCTGCCCTCCTCATCGGGCGGCACCTCGCGGCCTTCGGCATCGACGACGCGGATTTCAAAATGGGGCAGGGCGCATCCATCGGTTTCGAAAATTTTCTCAGGGCCGTCTTCCAGTTTCGTTCCGGTGGCGACGCCGATCTCGGTCATGCCCCAGACCGGGGTGATGGTGGCGCCCAGAACGGTGGCGGCGCGCCGTGCCAGCACGCGCGGGATCGGTGCGCCGCCGACGACGAATTTTCTCAGGCTGGCCACCGTATCCGGGCGCCGCTCGGCGGCTTCGGTAAGGTCGAACAGAAAGGGGGTGGTGGCCATGGTGACGGTCGCCCCTTCCTCCGCGATGAGCGTGGCCGCTTCCTCCGGCTGCCAGATATCCTGCAATACCGTCTTGGTGCCCAAAACGATCGGCACCATCAACCCCACCAGAAAGCCCGTCTGGTGGGCCATCGGCGATGACATGATCACAATATCGTCCCGGGTCAGCCCGAGATGCTGAACATAGGCAAGCACCTCGAAAATCAGGGTATTCGAGGTGTGCATCGCCGCCTTCGGCTCGCCCGTGGTGCCTGATGTAAAAAGAATCTGAACCACATCGTTCGCGTCCGGCCGGCTGCTCGCGAACGCGGGCGCGGCGCCCGATGCGGCGGGCTTGCGGGCAAGCAGGGATTCGAACGCCTCGTCTCCTTCGCCCCCCACAACCAGGACGTGCTGGAGCGTGGGTATTTCCGATTTGAGCCGTCTTCCCAGGGCGGCGTGATCGAAGCCGCGAAACGAACGCGGGACGATGAAGATTTTACTTTCGGTCAGACCCAGCATGAAGCTCAGCTCACGCTCACGGAAGATGGGCATCAATGGATTGGTGACAGCGCCGATCCGCAGGCAGGCGAGGTGCAGGGCGGTGAATTCCCACCAGTTCGGAAGCTGGAACGATACGACATCGCGAGGCCCGATGCCAAGCGCCGTCAATCCATGGGCGATCCGCTCCACCCGCTCATCGAGTTCGGCATAGGTCAGCCGCGCGCGCTGGCCGGTCATGCTGTTGCGATCGACGAGGGCGACCCGATCCGGCGATTTCCTGACGGCCTCATCCAGATAATCCGTCAACAGCCGGTCCGGCCAGAAGCCGGCCTCTGTCATGGCCCGGATATGATCGCGTGACAGAATAGGATTGAATTCCATGGGCGTTTCCAGTTTTTTATATAAGAATAAACGGAGGCAGCGGCGAATTAACCATAAGCGCGCCCGCCTCGTCAAACTAACATCGGTCGTGTTTCGCGCTGGATCGGCGCGCTGAGCTTCAGCCGGCGCCCAAGGCTTTCGCCATTTCCCTCAGACGGAATTTCTGGATCTTTCCGGAAGGGGTTTTCGGAAGCTCGGGCAGAATTTCCAGGCGTTCCGGGTGATATTGCTTGGCCATCCGCGCTTCCGAGAGAAAGGTGACCAGCTCCGGCAGGGTGATATTCGTGTTCTCCCGCAGGGTTACAAAGGCGCATCCCCGCTCGCCCAGGCGCTCGTCCGGCATGCCCACCACCGCCGCCTCCAGAACGGCGGGATGGCGGTAGATAAGATTTTCAATCTCCGCCACGGGTATATTCTCCCCGCCGCGAATGATGATATCCTTGGAACGGCCCGTGATGCGGATATAGCCATCCGCGCTCATGCGCGCGAGATCGCCG
>JAJYAF010000171.1 GCA_021779655.1 Pseudomonadota bacterium | reverse complement strand
CGGGTGCGCGCAAATGAGCCCGAACGACAGCGGCGCGGCCGCCGCGCCGCCGCCTTTCCTGCCGCTGGCGGGCATCCGCGTCATCGACACGAGCAAGGTCCTGGCGGGACCGCTCTGCGGCCAGTACCTGGGCGATCTCGGCGCCGATGTGATCAAGGTGGAGATGGCGGGCACCGGCGACGACACCCGCACCTGGCCACCTTACCTCGACGGCGACAGCGCGGTTTTTCTCAGTATCAACCGCTGCAAGCGCAGCATCGCGATCGACCTCAAGACGGAATCCGGGCGCGATGTGCTGCGCCGGCTGGTGGCGGGGGCGGATGTTTTTCTGGAAAGCTACCGCAAGGGCGTGATGGACCGGCTGGGCTTCGGTGTCACGGAACTGCGGAGCCGCAATCCGCGCCTGGTCTATTGCAGTATCTCCGGCTTTGGACGGACCGGGCCGCTCTCCGACCTGCCCGGCTACGACGCGATGGTGCAGGCATTCAGCGGGATCATGAGCATCACCGGCGAGAAGGGCGGCGGACCGGTGCGCAGCGCCTTTTCGCCGCTCGACCAGACCACCGGGATCTGGGCGGCGCTGGGGATCATCGCGGCGCTGCGCGAGCGCGATACGACCGGCGTTGGCCGCGCCCTCGAAGTCTCACTGTTCGAGACCGCTATGGGCTTTCTCGGCTACACGGCACAGACTTTCTGGACCACGGGGCGCGTGCCCGAGCCCTGCGGTTCAGGCCATGAATCGCTATGCCCGTACCAGGCGTTCAAGGCAGCCGACGGCCATATCTTCATCGCCGTGGGCAATGACAAGCTCTGGCGGGTGTTCTGCGAGGTCGCGGGGCTGCAGGATATCGTGGATGATCCGCGTTTTGTCACCAATGCCGCCCGCGCCTCGCGTCTCGACGAGACAGTCGCCCGGGTCGGTGCCAAGGTGATCACCCAGCCTGTGGCCTGGTGGGCGGAGGCGCTCACCAGGGTGGGCATACCGAATTCGCCGATCAACCGGCTCGACCAGGTGCTGGCCCTGCAGCACCAGGTCGATCGCAACATCGTGCTCGACTATCAGAATCCGCGTCACGGTGCGATGCGCACCATGGCGATACCGCTGTCCGTCGATGGGCTGACCCGCACGGTACGCAGGCCGCCGCCGGCGCTGGGCGAACATACCGTCGAGATCCTGCGCGAGCTCGGCGAGGACGCGGCGGGCATCGAGGCGCTGGTTCAATCCGGCGCGGTGCAGGCAAAGCAAGGGGGTTGAGCGCGGCTTCCGGCCAGGGCCGGAGTTTCAGACCCGCCTTGAGCGCTTCAGGAAACCTGGCGGCTTTTACCCGCCCAGTAGGGCTGGCGCAGCAATCGCCGCAGCGGCTTGCCCGCGGGACTTGACGGAATTTCCTCGACCACGTCGATCGAGGTCGGCTTTTTATAGGATGGCATAGCCTGCATGCACCATTCGAGGATCTGGTCGAGATCCAGCGCCGCACCCTGGGCAGGCACGATCGCGGCCTTGATCGTCTCACCCCACCGTTCGTCGGGAATGCCGAACACGCAGACTTCGCGGATGTCCGGATGACGGGATAGGCAGCTCTCGACCTCGGCCGGATAGACGTTGAACCCTCCAGTGATGATCATGTCCTCCTTGCGATCGAGGATGTAGAGGAATCCGTCCTGGTCAAGGCAGCCGATATCTCCCTGGTGAAACCAACCGTCGACCATGCGCTGTTGGGTCAACTCGGGGTTTTTGAGGTATCGTTGCATCATCGCCGGGGATTTGAGGCAGATCTCGCCGCTCTCTCCGGCAGGGAGGCTGGCCCCGCCGGCCCCGACGATCTTGATCTGCACGCCAAGCGCGGGCCGGCCCGCCGAATCGAGGCGGCGGCCGCCGTCCGTTGCCTCTATATCGTGCTCATGCTTGTGAAGAATCGTCGAAAATTCCGGCGTCTCGCTCGATCCGTAGAACTGCACAAAGATTTGGCCGAGCCGGGCGATTGCGCGCCGCAGCACGCCTTGCGGCATGGGGGAAGCGCCGTAATATACCGTTGTCAGTGAGCTCAGGTCGTATCCGTCGATCTCGGGAGCGGAGATCAGCTTGTTAATACCGGTTGGGACCATGAAAACAGCCGTCACGGCTTCGCGGGAGACCGCCTCGAAGACGGCAGTTGCGTCAATCCCGTTCAGCACAACATTTGTCGCTCCGCAGACGAAATATCGCTGTATATCGAATCCGGCTGCATGGGAGAGCGGGTGCAAGGTTAACAGCGTTTCCTGCCCCGGGCGGATATACCGGCCGATATTGGCGGTGCGAATCGGCAAGGTAATCGCCTGCCCCCAGCCTGCATGCGTGTGCACCACCCCTTTGCCGGCCCCGGTGGTCCCCGCGGTGTAACGGATTCCATAAAGGTCATCGCCGGCCAACGGTTCGAGGCGCGGCAGGTCCGAAGCGGCGGCGATTATCCCTTCGTAGGAGAGCGCGGGAGATGGGTCCTCGCCATCCACGCAGATCAGCAGCGACACGGGAAGCCTGCCCGCGGCATGTAGCGCGCGCGTCCGCTCGCCGCGTTCCTTTTGGTAGAAAATAGCCCGGGCCTCGCTATGGCGGGTGTAGTGTTCGAATTCGGAATCGGTCGAGGCGAACATCACCGGCACCCGCACCAGCCCGGCCAGCGCCAGCGCGATATCGATTTCCAGATACTGGGCGCAGTTGTGAAGCATGAGAAGTACCCGGTCGCCATGCCTTAACCCGCGCTGCAATAATGCCGCGGCGAGCCGGGTCGCGCGTTCGCGCAAATCGCCGAAATCGATTCTCAGCCCCTGCGCCGGGTCGACCAGAGCAGTCCGCCGAGGATCGGCGTGCTGGAATCCCCATTGGAAGATATCGCGCATGGTTTCAGTCATCCTACCCTCCTTTTGCCCCTTGTTGCCGGGGGTATTAGCTGGAGCGTGGTCGTTTCAAATTTGAATAGCGGGGTTGTTTGAAACGAAAATCACGCTATAAATCAAACTTTTAGCAGCCGATTCACGGGTGAGATTGGCGCATGGTCGCGTCAACCTGACCCGATCGCTCGCTAGCGATCGCCAGTGCATTGCGGGCGCGTTCGGGCCGCGGGATCAACGCGTGATCCGCAGCGTGCGAAGAATGCCGTCGGGGTCGATTACGTCACGGATTAAGGATAATTCGGTCGGAGTCGGAGCCGCGGTCTCGCCGATCGTCTCCGGGACCGCCAGGTCGAATCCGGTTTTGTCCCGAACTTCCTCGAGTGTGACACCCGGGTGCAGGGACTTCACCCGCATCCGTTTCGTTTCGCCCTCGGGGCAGAAATCGAAGATGCCGAGTGGCGTGAAGACGAGTTGCGGCCCCAGTGAGGCGGGCGGGACGAATTGCCTTCGCCCTTCAGTGTGACCGACCGAGGAGATGAAATCGACCTTCTCGACGAAAACCTGCCGGTTGTGGTGCATGGTGAAGAAATAGACGAGCGAGAACGAGACGCCGAAGGCAAGGCCGACGGTCCCGACGCCACGCACCCTCGGGTGATGGTAATCGCCAACCGCCACCATGTTGCAACTACCCTGTCGATCGATCTGGATGCCGCCCACGACGCCCACCACCTTTTCGCGGCCGCGGGTGAAACGCCACATTTCGATATCGACGATGTCCTCCATGTTCATGATGTATTCAGCCCCCCGCAGAACCCGATGGTCGGAAGTGGACTGCACGAGTTTCGAGGTGGAGTTGATCGCGCCGCCGCCGCCCGCGAGCCACCAGAGATCGGGTGCGTACAGCATGCGCGCGAGCTTCATCGCCGCCATGGGAAGCTGGGAATATGCGCCGACGGCGGCCCAGTCGCCGTTGTGCTGACCCATCTGACGGGCAATCGCCGTCGTCATGATCTCGCCCGTGGAGCAGGCGGGAGCCGGATTCGTTTCGGTCATTATGACATCCCTCCTCAAATGCTCTCTCGCAAATCCAAGAGGCGTTCGATTCCGAATTTTTCGAGGTATTCCGCGTGGGTATTCACGCCGAACACGTGTTCGGCGAGATACTGGCTGATATCGGCGTCGCGATATGCCTTTATATGTTCCTCGTCATGGTTATAGACACCATGGCAGGAGAGCGGATGCGCCCCGTAGGGCACCTTCACCACCATATCCACGTAATGACCGGGGATGGTGGTGAGACGCGGATCGGCGCGAATCGAATCGTTGGTTACAATCTCCTCGCAGGTAACGATCGTGTGAGTCGCTGCCTTGGCCAGCAGATCGTCGGCGACGACCGAGCCGAGATGGACCACATTGCCGTAAGGGTCACATTTCGCGGCATGCAGAATGGCGACATCCGGACGGATCGCCGGCGAGACGATGATTTCCCGGCCGGTATAGGGGTCGGTTGTGCGCGCATAGGTCTTTTCGTATTTCGGGTTGTCCCGGGCTTCATGGCCGGGCGGGTAAGGTACGAAAGGCAGGCCGACGGCGCCGGCCTTCAGCCCGAGCACATAGTAAATTTCGTCGCCATCGATGATCTTGATGCGGCCCGCCTCGGCAGCCTTGCGGAAGCGCGGGGCGAAGCCGAGATGTTCAAGGCCGATGTAACAAACGGTTACCGTGTCCACGCAACCGGCACCGATCAGGATATCCGCCGGCATGCCGGCGGAAACGTTGGGAATAAGGTGTAGCCGCCTGGTTTTCTGGCGGATGATCTGGCGGATAAGCGCCATTGGGCCGTTATGCGAATGGATGCCGCCGAAGGCCAGCTGGCAACCATCGGTTATCATCGCGGCCGCTTCCTCCAGCGTTCCGACCTTGGAGCGCCGTCTCGGCACTTCCGGCAGATCCGGCCGGATATTCATATTTTGTCTTGCCACCTCGTTCCTCCGCGTCCTGCCGCGGGCGGAGCCGCCCACGGGCGCCGTTTCCGGCTGTTTATCCCGGATGGATACACACGACTTGCTTTGGTGTCCGGGTGTTCGTCCCGCATGGTTTACGGGATTTATTCTTCTTGTCCAAGCCTCTGTTGCCGTTTCAGGCCGTGTACAGAGGCGCCACAGGCAACCGCAGTGCTGGCAAACCCGGCGACGCGCCAGTGTTGCACCTGCCCCAGAGGCGCAACCGGAAGCCGAGATATGCAATATTTTCAGCAGGTTGCTTTGGCCCGCGCAAGGAGCGACGGTGGAGCGGACGACGAGGTTCGAACTCGCGACATTCAGATTGGAAATCTGAAGCTCTACCAGCTGAGCTACGTCCGCGCTATTTCGCTTGATAATAAGGTTGCCCCGCCCCCGCAAGAGCGAGCGGGGCGGGTATGATCGCCGACACCGGCTTCCCCCCATCAGGCGCCGGCTATGCTCTTGACAGGGCGGATGGTAACGTGTGGAACGCCGCCTTGCGCTGGTCGGATAGGGGCGTAGCTCAATTGGCTAGAGCGCCGGTCTCCAAAACCGGAGGTTGAGAGTTCGAGACCCTCCGCCCCTGCCATCCGGCGGCCTTCGAGCGACACGAGGATCATGCGGAATGCCTGGTCCCGCAGGTTGCCCGGCAATAGTTGAGACGGAACATTGGGATGGGCGCCGGCGAGCTGGAAACGCTCGGGCGCCAGTGGATGACGAGGCGATTTTGGCGGTTCGCACCGCTTGGCGATTTTTGGCG
>JAJYAF010000170.1 GCA_021779655.1 Pseudomonadota bacterium | reverse complement strand
ACGAGGCGCTGGCCCGCAAGGTGGAAGAGCTACAATCCTATCGCAGCGAATTCTTCGGCACGCTGCGGGCGATTCTGGCGAACGAGCCCAATATCCGTATCGTCGGCGACCGGTTCGTTTTCGAAAGCGACGTGCTGTTTCCCGTGGACGAAGCCACGCTGACCCCCGCCGGCCAGGCCGAGATTGCCGATGTGGCGCGCGTCATTCGCAAAATCGCGGCAAAAATTCCGCCGAACATAAACTGGGTGCTCTCGGTCGATGGATACGCCGACGCGCAGCCGATCAAGGGCGGGCCTTACCGTTCGAACTTGGAACTCTCCGCGGCGCGCGCGCTGGCCGTGGAGACCCTGCTGGTTCGCAACGGCGTGCCGGCGGATCGTATCGTCGCAACCGCGAACGGCGACGCGAACCCGATCGCGCCGGGCAACCAGCCCGCCGATTACGCGCAGAACCGCCGGATAGAATTCCGCCTGACCAGCCGGTAAGGCATTGGCCGGTAAGGCATTGGCGGGTGAGGCTTTGCCCGAATGCGCCGCCAGGCCCGAACCGGAAAGAACGCCCTATGCGCCCTTGCGCTTGACCATCGCGGAACGCAGGCATCGGCATACCACTTCGTTGCGCTGGTTGAGCATTTCATGCTTGAACGTCACGATTCCCGATTCCGGGCGCGAGCGCGATTCCTTCAGCTCCACCACCTCGGTCGTGGCGCGCAAGGTGTCACCCAGGAACACCGGGCTTGGCATCACCAGCTTGTCGTAACCCAGATTGGCGACGAGCGTGCCAAGCGTGGTGTCGCCCACGGAAAGCCCCCCCATCAGGGCGAAGGTGAAGGTGCCGTTCACCAGAATTTGCCCGAACTCGCTCGCCTTCGCGGCTTCCGCGTCGATATGCAAAGGCTGCGGGTTGTAGGTCATGGCGGAGAAGAGCAGGTTATCCGTTTCGGTAACGGTACGGCGGATATCATGCTCGATTTTATCGCCGATTTTCCATTCCTCGAAATAACGGCCGGGCATCGTTCCTCCTGTTCCTTCGTTGCCGCGAATGTACACCGGGCGGTTTCCCCGTCAAGCATGGGGACTTTGTCGCATCCCCTCCCGGGCGGGTTAGTGAACCAGGTTCGGCACCATGTCGTGCTGGATGATCGCCGCCTGGGCGAGCGATGCGTCCGAGGCGATGGCCATGGGCGTTCCGTCCGCCGCGTGGATGGCGAAGGCCGGTCCCGTTTCCGTCATGACCGGCTTGACGAAGGCGATTTCCCTGATGCCCAGCATGGCGAGTTCCGCGGCCGAAATGCGGTGGATGTCGATCACCGTTCCGGGAAGGTTATCGGCGGAACGGTCGTGAATTTTTGCATCCATGGTTTTATCCTTTCCACGCCCGTTGGTTTACTGTTTCAGCGGGCTGTTTCGTTTTTACCGGCTTGGTTTTTACCGAAGCGGGGCAATCTCGGCGCCGATTCGCGTCAGCCATCGGATGATTCCGACTTCGCATCGACCGTGCGGCTCGGCCCAACCGGCGGCCTTCCCTGCCCCTTGGTGATCGGGATGGTTTTAACCACCGGCTGCGGCACCGGCCGTACCAGATCGACATGCAGCAGCCCGTTATCCAGCCAGGCGCCTTTGACATCGATTCCTTCGGCGATCACGAAAGCCCGCTGGAACTGCCGGGCCGCGATACCGCGATGAAGGAACACTCTGCCGTGCCCGTCGTCACTCTGGCGGCCACGGATTACCAGCTGGTTATCTTCGAGCGTGATCTGTAGATCATCCATGACGAATCCGGCCACGGCCAGGGTGATCCGCAGGCTGATCGGGCTGAGCTGCTCGATATTATAGGGCGGGTAACCGTCGGAGGAGGTTTTGGCGGCCCTTTCGATCATCTGTTCCAGATGGTCGAAGCCCAGAAACATCGGCGAGGCGAAAACGCGGGTGTTCATCTCTATTGGCTCCCCCATATGAGCGAAGCGGACGGCCCCGGAATCGGCTGCCGATCTTGCCCATGTTGGCACAATCATGACGGATCGCAAGGGCGGAATTGCCCTCAAGCCATACCGGGGATAAAGCCGTGGCATGTTGACAACAGATCGTGAGCTGGCGGCCGAGATCCTGCCGATCCTCATCGTGCCCCATCCGGCGCTGCGCAAAACCGCGAGGCCGGTCAAGGCCGAGGATGCCGAGCAGGTGCGCGCGCTCGTTCCGGCGCTCTACGCCACCATGTACAAGGCGCCGGGAATCGGCCTTGCCGCGCCGCAGGTGGGCAGGCTGCTGCGCCTGCTGGTGATCGACCTGAAGCCGGAAGGCACACCGGCGCCGCTCACCATGATCAACCCCGAAATCGTCGCGAGGTCGGAGGAGCCGGCAACCCGGGAGGAAGGCTGCCTCTCGCTTCCTGACCAATACGCGGAAGTCACCCGCCCGGCGAGGATCAGGGCGCGATACGAGGATGAGAGCGGGACGCGGCGGGAGATCGCGGCGGAAGGACTGCTCGCCGCCTGCATCCAGCACGAGATCGATCACCTGAACGGCGTGCTGTTCGTGGATTATCTCTCGCCGCTCAAGCGCAACATGCTGTTGCGCAAGCTGGCCAAGGAGCAGCGGGAAAAGCGCGGCAAATAGCGGTTGAGCGCAAGCCGCTTCCGCGCCGCCGGCTTGACGGCCGCGCATGCCACGGGTTCTACGACGCCATGAACTCTCCGTCGCCGGGTTCCTGACCATGCGGCTCGCATTCATGGGATCGCCGGAATTCGCCACCGCCGCGCTGCGGGCGCTGCGTGAGGCCGGACACGAGATCGCGGCGGTGTACACGCAGCCGCCCAAGCCCGCCGGACGGGGCCAGAAGCCGCGGCCCTGCCCGGTGCATGCGCTGGCGCTGCGTTTGGGCCTTCCGGTCCGCACGCCCATCGGGCTGCGCCGGAACCTTGAGGAGCAGGAATATTTCGCCGCGCTCAAGCTCGATGCCGCGGTGGTGGCGGCCTATGGGCTGATCCTGCCGCCCGCCATCCTGGCCGCGCCCCGGCGCGGCTGCCTTAACATCCATGCCAGCCTGCTGCCGCGCTGGCGCGGCGCCGCGCCGATCCAGGCCGCCATTCTTGCCGGCGACCGGGAAACGGGCATCACCATCATGCAGATGGACGCGGGACTGGATACGGGCGCGCTGCTGCGGGCCGAGCCAACACCGATCGGCCCGCGCGATACGGCCGCCGACCTGCACGACCGCCTGGCCGCGATCGGCGCGCGGCTGATCGTGGAGGTGCTGGACAACCCGCCGGCGCCGGTGCCGCAGGACGAAGCGCTGGCCACCTACGCGCCGAAACTGCGCAAGGAGGACGCGCGGCTCGATTTCAACAGGCCCGCCGCGTTCCTGGAACGGCAGGTCCGCGCCTATTACCCCTGGCCCGGTAGCCTGGTCCATCTCCGCGGCCAGCCGGTGAAGGTGCTGGCGGCCGAGGTCGTGGCGGCACGGGGCATGCCGGGGACGGTTCTGGACGATGCGCTCACCATCGCCTGCGGCCAGGACGCGTTGCGCCTCACCCGTTTGCAGCGGGCCGGCAGAGCCGCCATGGCGGGGGATGCGTTCTTGCGGGGCTTCCCGGTTCCCTCGGGCAGCCGGGCCGGCTGATGCTCTGGGCGCTTGAGCTTGAATATGACGGCAGCGGTTTCATGGGCTGGCAGCGTCAGAAGCATGGGCTTTCGGTTCAGCAGGTGGTGGAGGAAGCCGCCGCCCGGCTTTGCGGCGGAGAGATCCACCCCAGCATCGTGGCCGGGCGCACCGATGCCGGGGTGCACGCGCTTGCCCAAATCGTCCAGGCCGAACTGCCTGGTCTGCCGCCCTGGCGGCTGCGCGAGGCGTTGAACTTCCACCTCAGGCCGCATCCCGTTACCGTGCTGCGTGCGGCGCCGGCGCCGCCTGGATGGAATGCCCGGTTTTCCGCCATCGGCCGCACCTACCGCTATGTCATTCTCAACCGGCCGGCGCCGGCCGCGCTCGAACGCCAGCGCGTCTGGCAGGTGAAGACGCCGCTCGACGATGCGGCGATGCACCGGGCCGCCCGGCATTTGCTCGGCCACCACGATTTTTCCTCCTTCCGGGCCGCCGCCTGCCAGGCCGGATCGCCCCTTCGCACCTTGGACGCGCTGGATGTGGCGCGGCAGGGCGAGCGTGTGATCATCACCGCCGGCGCGCGCAGCTTTCTGCACCACCAGGTGCGCAACATGGTCGGCTCGCTCAAGCGCGTGGGTGAGGGGCGGTGGCCGGAGACGGCCCTGGCCGACATCCTGGCCGCCCGAAACCGTGCCGCCGCGGGGCCGACCGCGCCGCCGGAAGGGCTTTATCTCGCCCGCGTCGACTACGATCCGCCGCTCCCGTTCTAAAATAGCCGGGATCGAGGCTGGCCAGCGGCTTTTGAGCGGCGGTAGGATATAGGACGCCGCCGGAGTCGTCATGCAGCCATTCGTTCATCTTCGCGTCCATTCCGCCTATTCGCTCTCGGAAGGCGCGATCAAGGTCGAGAAGATCGCGGCGATGGCGCGCGAGCTCGGCATGCCGGCGGTGGCGATCGCCGACACCGCCAACCTGTTCGGGGCGCTGGAATTTTCCCAGGCCTGCATGGCCAAGGGCGTTCAGCCGATCATCGGCTGCCAGCTTTCCCTGCGGCACAAAAAAGCCGCCGATCCGGTGGTGCTGCTGGCGCAGACCCCGCGGGGCTTCGTCAATCTGCAAAAACTCTCCTCGCTCTGCTTTCTTCAGACCGCCGCCGGGGAGAAGCCGCAAATCACGCATGAGGCGCTTTTCGATCACGCGGACGGGTTGTTCCTGCTCACCGGCGGGCCGCGCGGGCCTGTCGGCAGGCTGTTGGCCGAGGGGTTGGAGGGCGAGGCGGAAGCCGCGCTCGCGCGGCTGCGGGAGGTTTTCGATGGCCGGATGGCCATGGAGCTACAGCGCCATGGCGAGCGCCTGGAGCAGGCGATCGAGCCGGGAATGATCAACCTCGCCGACCGGCTCGGGATTCCTCTGGTCGCCACCAATGAATGCTTTTTCCCCGGACCGGAGATGTTCGAGGCGCATGACGCGCTGCTTTGCATCGCCGAGGGCCGGGTGCTGGCGGAACCTGAACGGCGGCGGCTGACGCCGGAGCACTGGTTCAAACCGGCGGCGCTGATGCGTGAGATTTTCGCCGACCTGCCCGAGGCCTGCGACAATACCCTGGCGATCGCGCGCGGCTGCGCGGCAATGGCCGAAACCCGCAAGCCGCTGCTGCCGCGCTGTCCGAAAATTCTGCCCGGCATGGATGAGGCGCAGACGCTGCAAAGCATGGCCGAGCGGGGTTTGCGCGCGCGGCTGGATGCCCTGGACATGCCCGAGCCGGGCCGCGAGCCCTATGCGAGCCGGCTTGCCTTCGAGCTCGATGTCATCGGCCGAATGGGTTTTCCCGGTTATTTTCTCATCGTTGCCGATTTCATCCAATGGGCGAAGGCCAACCGTATTCCGGTCGGGCCGGGCCGTGGCTCGGGCGCCGGCTCGGTGGTGGCCTGGGCGCTGCAAATCACCGATCTCGACCCGATCCGCTTCGGCCTGCTGTTCGAGCGGTTTTTGAACCCCGAGCGCGTCTCCATGCCCGATTTCGACATCGATTTCT
>JAJYAF010000169.1 GCA_021779655.1 Pseudomonadota bacterium | reverse complement strand
ATGCTCCCGGTCGGGGAATACCTCCGCCTGGTGCGGCAGATTGGCGCCGCCCGAATCCACGAGGTAAAGGCAGGGCAGGCGGTTTTCCTGAGCGATCTCCTGCGCCCGCAAATGCTTCTTGACGGTGAGCGGAAAATAAACGCCGCCCTTTACCGTGGCATCATTGGCGAGGATCATCGCCTCCCGTCCGCTGACCCGGCCTATGCCGCAGATCAGCCCGGCCCCCGGCGCCTCCCCGTCATACATCCCATTGGCGGCAAGCTGGCCGATCTCAAGAAAAGGCGATCCGGGGTCGAGCAGCCGCTCCACGCGGTCGCGCGGCAACAGCTTGCCGCGTGCCTGGTGCCGCTCGCGCACCGCAAGCGGCCCGCCCGATGCCGCTTCCGCGACTTTCGCCCGGAGCTCGGCTACGAGGGTGCGTTGATGTTCGGCATTGCGCCGGAATGTCTCCGATCCGGGATCGACCGTGCTGCTGAGCCGTGTCACGCGCTTATCGGCTCCCCGCCGGCCATCCCTGAAAAAGCCCGCCCCGGCGAAGGCCGGAATGGGGAAAATCTTTCAGGCTGGAATCCATCTCCAGGCTCAAACTCATGGCGTCCCGCTCTCCCCAACAGATCGGCTGTTTCGCGCGGGAGATTGAGCGCGAAATGGCGTTCAGTTCAATAGCCAGGAAACCGTTGACAAGGCCGTCGCCCAGGTTGGCTCCGGCGCTGTCCGATGGCGATGGGAGCGGCGCGGATGCATTGCGAAATTGCTTTGATTTCCGCCAGCAACGGTTGTACAGGATCGGTAAATAATCGTCGAAACCAGTCTGATTTATGATACGATAGGCATAATTTTAGGAACAGCCATGGCGGGCAGCATCGTTTCCTCAAAGCTTACAATCGGCGTCACGCTGGGCTATGGCTACGGAAGCCCGCTCAGTATCACGGCCGCCGGCGAGGTGGATAACCGTTATGGCTATGGCGTCCTCATTCCCAATGGCACCGTAGGAACCGTCACCAATAGCGGCACCGTGATTGGCAGCCCTGACGGAATCTATCTCGAGCAGTCGGGCGCGACCATCATCAACCACTCGTTGATCGAGGGAAGCTTCGCCGCGATCAAGGTGGGTGGCCTCGTGGATGGCGGGGTGCAGGTCGTGAATGCCGGAACACTTGCCGGGGATTTTGGTATCGTCGCTTCCGGTTCCGGCGTGGACCTTGCAAATTCGGGCCTGATTTCCGCGACCAATATCGGGGTCAGGCTTGGGGCATCGACCGTGACGAATACCGGCACGATCGAAGGGTCGGGCGGCGTGTATCTGGCTTACGGGATGCTGACCAACAGCGTCAGCGGCCTTATCACGGCGACCGCCAAAGGAATTTACATTCAGGGAGGAGAGGCTTTCAATTACGGGAGCATTTCGGGCCTGAGCGGTCCTGGCGCGCAGGTGGACGACGCGCCCGGCGCTGATGGAACCCTCGTCAATTCCGGGAGCATCAGCGGCGACCTTGCCGGCGTTTATGTCGGCTCAGGCAGTTTCCTGAACCAGGGCGTCGTGAGCGGGCTGATGGCGGGCCTCGCGGTGGAAATCGGTGGCAGCGCCGCGAATTATGGCACGATCAGTGGCTATAAATATGGCGCCGCACTGCCGGGAAACACGAATGCGCTGGGCGGCGCCATCCTGAGCAATTCCGGCAGCATTCTCGGCGGCGTGATCGGCGTGACGATCGGCGCGAACGGCAGCCTGCTGAATTACGGCTATATTTCCGGCCCCGATTCGGGTGTCACGATCAATGGCGGCTATCTGACCAACGCCGCTTCGGGAAGGATCGTGAACGCTGCCATCGGCATCGCGCTGGGCGGCAGCATGGCTGTGGCCCTCAACCATGGGACGATTGACGCGCTCAATGACGGGATCTCGATGACGAGTGGCCTGGCGGAGAACTACGGAACCGTCAATGGAGTATACGACGGAGCAGTCCTGAGCGGCGGAAGCCTCGTGAACTACGGTACAATGAGCGGCGGCACGTACGGCGTGGCCGGCTCCGGCGGCAGTGTCACGAATTACGGTCTGATTAGCGGTTCCAGCTATGGCGTGTATCTGTCTCATGCGGTGCTGACCAACAGCGGAACCATTTCCGGCGGCCTGGACGCGGTCAGAGGCTACTCCATCACCCTTGCCGTGGAGCCGGGAGCGCAATTCGTGGGCACGGTCGCGAATATGAGCGGCAAGGGGCTTCTGGAATTAACCGGTACGGGTTCGCGACCATCGCTCACCGGCATCGGCTCCCAGATCAAGGGATTTGCGCAGATCAGCTTCACCAATGGCGCCTCGTGGTCGATCGAGGGCGATGAAGCCGGGCTGGCAACCGGCCAGACGATCACCGGCTTTAGCGCGGGCGATACGATCGTGCTGGACGGGTTCAGCGCATCCTCTGAAGTGTATGTGAAGAATTCCGGCCTGACGCTGAGCAGCGGCACCGGCAAGGCGGCCCTGGATATCCTGGGCAATTTCACGACCGGGAGCTTTCACGTCACGGAATCCGGGAGCACCACCACCATCGCTGTAACCTGCTTCGCGGCCGGGACACGCATTGCAACGCCGGCCGGGGAGGTCGCGGTGGAGGCGCTGCGGATCGGCGATCTCGTCTCGACGCTGCATGGCGGTCCGCGCCCGGTGAAGTGGATCGGACGGCGCGGCTATGACGGGCGGTTTATCCAGGGCAACAAGGCAATTCTGCCGATATGCATCAAGGCCGGCGCCATCATGGAAGGCGTGCCGGCCCATGATCTTTGGCTCTCACCCGGCCATGCCATCTCTATCGACGGGATGCTGGTGCATGCCGGGCGGCTGATAAACGGGGTTTCCGTTATTCAGGCCGAGGCTGTCGAGCAGGTGCATTACTATCACATCGAACTCGAGGATCATGAAATCCTGCTGGCGGAGAATTGCCCGGCGGAGAGTTTCGCCGGCGAGCATTTCCGCCCACAATTTCAGAATTCGGCCGAATTTTCGCTGCTTTATGCCGGCCAGACGGCGCCGGAACTGCTGTGCCAGCCGCGCCTGGACCATGGTTTTCATCTCCATGCCATCCAGCGGCGGTTGCGTGAAAGGGCAGGGTTGCGGGAATCGGGCGAGACCGGCCCCCTGCGCGGCTATGTGGACAGGTCTGGCAGCGGTCTATGCTTTGGCTGGGCGCAGGATACCGCCCGGCCTGAGACGCCGGTTTGCCTGGATATTCTTCATGATGGGCGGCGGATCGGCCGCGTGCTGGCGAACCTCTACCGTGAGGACGTGGCAAAAGCGGGATACGGAAATGGCTACCAAGGGTTCGAATTCCGCCTGCCGCCGGACGCGATCGGCCAGATAGAGGTCCGGCGCTCGGTGGATGGCGCCGTGCTGGAGATGGCCGCCCCAGACGCGGCTTGCGAGCGCGCGGCGTAATACCGGTCAGCCTTTAGGCTGACCGGTCGCGCGCGGGGGCTGGCGGGGCCGGCCGCGCGCCAAAATCAAAAGGCCATTCTTTTGAATGCCGGATAAAAAAGGCGGCGCCGAAGCGCCGCCAAGTTTAGGGAGGAAACGTCCAAGAAAAGCAGCAGAGGAAACTCATGCTGCAATGCAGTATATAGCCTATGTGGCGCCGCCTGGGCAAGAAGTTTTTTGCAGTGCAGCATTGTTTCCAGATGATTACTTTGCGCTTGCTCCGGTTGTCGCGCGCTAAGATATTGATTTTACAGCGTAACTTACCTTTTCACCTCGGAATCATTTCGTGTTTCAACGTGAAACCATCACGCTCTGATGCCGGACCAATCGGTGATTCCCTCTCGGTTTCAGTGGCACTCGGCAAAACATAGGACTGGTTCAGCCAGCGGCCGAGGTCGATATCGGCACAATGGCGGGAACAGAAGGGGTTTTGCGAAGGCGATCGTGGCTTGCCGCAAACCGGACATGTGGGAATGTGCTTCATTGCAGGAACTCATATAATGGCGGCCGGACACGGGGACGGACGATCTCGGCGAAGCCGGTGTTCGAGAAGCCAAGGCATTTCGGATGCAGCGGGTCGGGTTTCAAGGCAGCTTCCAGCGTAGGGAGAAGTTTCGGCCGGGCGGCGGATTTCATGCCGGCAAAATCGACCAGAATGGCGCCGGAGAGGTTGCGCAACAGGATTTGCCGGGCGATTGCCGGGATGAGCGCAAGGTTCAGATCGAGTTGAGCGCGCGGTTTCAGAACTTTATTCGCGATGGCGGAGGCGGCGTCGATATCGATAGCGGTCAGCGCCGGCGCCGGGGTTATATGCATGCGCGCGCCGCCGGGAAGCAGGGCCATCGGCTCGGCGAGGCCGGCGATCTCTTCCTCAAGCAGCGGGTGAAAGGCATCCCGCCGGAAGCCTGGCCGGCCCGCGAGCCCGGGGTGGGGGAAGGCTTTCAGCCGTGCGTTCAGCGTCGCGATCAACGCATGATCGTCGATATGGATCGGCGCCGCGGGAAACCGCACGGCGAAATCCGCAAGGGGCCCGAACCCCTGGCGGAGCAGGCCAGGCCGGGCGCCGGCATTTTTGCTCAGCAGGGAGAGCCGCGGACCCTTGCCGCCTTGCGCGCAACGGGTAATCTCGGCCTCGAAATACGTGCCTTCCGTCAGGTGGCGGCCGCCGGCGCTGTCTGGCAGAAACCCCGCAATGCCGCCGATATCGGCGAAGCTGCCGGCCATTGAGGGAAAGCGGGTGGCGACGCGCGCGGTGAAAACATCCCCGATATCGCCCGGCTGGCCGAACCGCCAGACGGCATATTCCGTGAGATTGCCGGCTTGCAGAACGGCGATGCGGGCTTCGCCGTTCTTGGCGGATATCGCGATGACGGTCATGGCCGGTAGCCGAGGCCGCGCAGCATATTGGCGGTCTCATGCAGTGGCAGGCCGACGACATTGGAATAGGAGCCCGCGAGGTAATCGATAAAAGCGGCAGCCCGTCCTTGAATGGCATAGCCGCCGGCTTTGCCCTGCCATTCGCCGGTCGCGAGGTAGGCGGCGATCTGCTGTTCATCCAGCCTCGCGAAGCCGACGATGGAGGTGACGACGCGCCGTGCCGTTCTGCCATCCGGCGCGCGGACGGCAAGGCCGGTGAACACGCGGTGGCGCCGGCCGGAGAGCAGCCGGAGGTATTTCTCGGCCTCGGCGCGAATCTGCGTCTTCGGCAGGATGCGCAAACCGGCCGCGACCACGGTGTCCGCCGCGATGACGAAGGCCTCGCGCTCGACACAGGCCAGCTTCTCGCAGGCAAGCCGCAAGGCATGGCGGCGCGGCGATTCTCCGGGAAGACGGGCTTCGTCGATGGCCGGGGCGAGAACGGCGGCAGGCTCGATGCCGATTTGTTTCAGGAGGTCCAGCCGGCGCGGGCTGGCGGAGGCGAGGATTACTTGAAGCGGAATGTGATCCGGCCCTTGGTGAGATCATACGGGGTCATTTCCACGTTGACCCGGTCGCCGGCCAGAACGCGGATGCGGTTCTTGCGCATTTTGCCGCTGGTGTGGGCGAGAATGACGTGGTCATTGTCGAGCTTCACCCGGAACATGGCGTTGGGAAGCAGCTCCGTCACCATGCCGCTGAATTCGATCATATCTTCCTTGGACAAACAACCCTCATGCAATGTGGAAC
>JAJYAF010000168.1 GCA_021779655.1 Pseudomonadota bacterium | reverse complement strand
GGTTTCGTTGGCGTCCGGGATCATGAACACGTCGCCGCCGCTGCCGCCCACCATGGTGGAGCTGCCGGTGCTGGCGACAAAGACATTATTACCTGAAACCGCGGTCAGTTCGGTGAGGCCCGAGCCGCCGCCGAACTCCCAGTTCTGCCCGACCGGAGCGGTCAGGCTTATATTATCCGCTCCGGTATAGATATACCGGTCCTGTACACCGGAATCGGCCCCGGAATAAACCGAGCCATCGGTCTGACCGCCGGCGTGTAGCGTATTGTCATAAAAGGTAATTTGCGGATTGCTATCGGCGCTGACCACGCTGGCGGGCGGCGCCCCGGGATTGTAGATGGTGCCCTGATTGGCCGTGACCTGAATATCGGAAACCTGGATGCTGACCGATTCGGCTGCAACCGCGCCGGTGCCCATGGGGCCCGTTGTCTGCGCGTCGTTCGTGGCTGGCCCGACGTAAAGCCCACCGAAGGTCCAGTTCGCCAGGTTGAGCAATACCGCCCGATCGGCAGCCGAGAATTGGGAAAATTCATACTGAAGCGTCGCATAGACATATTTGTTGATATTATAGGTCAGCGTGGCCGGCACGGCCCCGGCATCGACGGGAAGCAGCGGCAGAGCGGGATCGCCCGGCAGAAGCAGCGAGGACACGAACTGCATGGAATCCGATGCGCCGCGCGGCAGCGGCGCGCTGTAGTAGTCCGCGGGCGCGCTTGAATCCGATGTCCAGGGGACGATCTGCACATAGCCGCTATAGGCGGGCAGGCCGTGCGCACCGTCGAAATTGACCGTTAACCCGATATCGAAACTGCCGAACACGGTACCGGCCGTGGCGAACTGGGCGCTGAGCGCCGGGCTGGCGAAACGGATGAGCGACTGCACGATCCTGGCGTTGAGCGAGAGCGTGAGCGGATAAACCAGCGCTGCATTCGCGGCGGGCGAAGACAAGAACATATCCGCTTCGTTCGTGCCGCTTTGCAGCGGGGCCGTATTGGTGTTGCCGTCCGTCAGTTGATAGACATCCCCGCCGCCCAGCGCGCCGGTATTTCCATAAATCGCGATCGCTGAATTGGTGCCCGGCTCAGTCCAGCTATAGAGCGGCAAGCCGTAAAGCGGATCGTAATACGCGGGATCGCCGCTCGTGTAATCGGCGCTGTTGATCGCAACCGGCTGGCCCCATTGCGCGATATACCATTGCGATTGGCTGAGATCTGCAAGCGCGACGGGGACCGGGAAAAATTGCGCGGCGTAATTCACCACCAGGCCATCGCCGAACTGGTCGACGAGGCCGCTGCCGGCATCGGGCAAAACTGCGAGGACGTCGGACATAGGGGTTCCAACGGCTACCCCGGCGGCGCGCCGCGCCGGCCGAGTTTCGGTCTGGGATTTTCGGAATTTTGCCGGAACGAGGGAATTTTTCCGCGGGCCCGCCTTCTTGGAGCGAAAGCTCTAAGGAAACTTTAACAAAGCTTGGCTGCGAATCGGAACGAATCGGGAGCGACTCGGAAGCGAATCCGGGCGACTCGGGATAATCGAGTGCGAATCAGGGGTTAAACCAGCGCGAAAACGGCTTTACCGTGACCCGCGCGAAAGCCGCTAACCGGCCGGAAAAATTTTATTTTGAAGGATTTCTGGTGGGCGCGACAGGGATTGAACCTGTGACCCCCACCATGTCAAGGTGGTGCTCTACCGCTGCGCTACGCGCCCGAACCAGGACTATTTTTAGCCCTGCCGGGCGTGAGAGGCAAGCCCGCGCGGTCGAAATTCCGCTTTTCCCCAGCCGGCGACGGAGGCGATTTCCTCAGCCGCGCAAGCAGCGTTAGCGCTTAAATGGCGTTAAAGCTGTAGCTGGGAAGTGCCGGAGCCGGTTCCGCCGGCATGGCGGCGAAAATATTTTCCGTAAACCGGTAGTTCGCAGTGTCGGCGAATAGCGCATGCAGCAGCCGGTTGTTCAGCGCGTGGCCGCTGCGATTGCCGATGAAACGACCGGCCAGCGGCGCACCCGCCAATGCCAGGTCCCCCACGACATCCAGCAGTTTATGCCGCACGAACTCGTCCCGCCAGCGCAGCCCTTCGGGGTTCATCACCTTGCTGCCTTCCACCACGATGGCGTTGGCAAGGCTGCCACCCTTGGCCAGGCCGGCCTTCCGCAGCTCCTCGATCTCCCCGGCCTGGGTAAAGGTGCGGGCCCGCGCAAGCTCGTCGGCGAAGCTTTCGGGGCTCAGGCTCAGGCTCAAGGCCTGGCGGCCGATCGCGGCGCAGGGAAAATCGATTGCCAGCGACAGATCGAGGCCGGTGGCGGAATAAGCGCCGGAGCCGTGCGGGCGCAGTTCCACGAAGGCATCCGCGCACGACACCCTAACCGGACGAACAATCTCGATCACCGGGCGGCGGCCCTTTCGCTCAGCCACCCCGGCGCTTTGAATGAGAAACAGGAACGGCTCCGCCGAACCGTCCAGAACGGGAACTTCCGGCCCATCCAGTTCGATCAGCAGATCGTCGATCCGGCTTGCCATCAGCGCCGCCATCAGGTGCTCGACGGTGCCCACCCGCGCTTCCGGCCGACCGGGCAGGCCGAGCACGGTGGATAGCCGGGTATCCGAAACGAAATCGAATTTCGCTGGAATCCGGCAATCGATATCCGTGCGATGGAATACGATGCCGCTACCGGACGCAGCCGGCACGAGGCGCAGCCGCACGGCCTCTCCCCCGTGCAGCCCGTGGCCCACGCAGTCTATCGCCGATCCGAGCGTCCGGCGCACCGGCGCGGCCAATTCATAACCCCCGGAATTCACCCTATCGCGCAAGGAGGACATGTTTTGTTGACCATCCCCTAACATTCGCGCCCAGATGTAGGGGAGTCGGGGCAGCGGCGCCAGTCAATCATTATTTCCAATTGTTTCGGTATAACAGATTGAAATTAAAGCTTTTCTGTAGCACTCCCAAGCCGCCGTGACATCGCCACGAAGCCAACAGGCATTTGTCTGGCGCGATGCACCCGCTCAGGAACTGGGCCGGCGGAGAAAGGCCGGAATCTCAAGCCCGATATCGTCGATTTGCGCCGGCCGAACGGCGGCCCGGGACACTTCCCGCAACGGCTCGCCATGCGGATCGGCGGCCCTCTGCTCATGGCCGTAGCCAGCCGAGATCACCGGCTCCTGGTGATGCGCCGCGTGATGCGCGGCGCGCTGCGCCGGCGGCGCCGCCGGGGCCGATCCGCCGCCGAATACACGGCTGAAAAGGCTTGGCCGCTTTACCGGTTCGGGCTGGGCGCGGGCCGGCTCCATGCCGGGGCGCGCCTGGCGGAGCGCCGGTTGCGGCTCCGCTTTCGCCTGCGGCCTCACCTCGGCCTGAGACATGGCGGGAGGAGCGGCTGACTCGGGACCTTCTCCCGGCAGCGTCTGGAACGCGACCGAAACCAGCGGCCTTGCCGGAGGCTGTGGAACATAGCCCGCCCCGCCGGAAGCATGGCCCGAAGCATGACCCGACATTTGTCGGCCGGCCTGCGCGACCGAGGCATGCGGCTCCGCCGCGCCATGGCCCTGGGGCGCATTCTGGGCTTGGACATGTGGCGGGAAAGCCGCCGGTTCCACCGTGCCACCACCCACGACCTGCAACTTCGGCTGCTGGCCAAGATGAGCGGGCGCGCTGTCGATTCCCGTGGCCACGACCGAGATCCGCATGCGCCCGGCCAGGCTTTCGTCCAGCGCCATGCCCACCATGATATTCGCTTCCTCGTCCACTTCCTCGCGGATGCGATTGGCCGCCTGGTCCATTTCAAACAACGTGATGTCGGAGCCGCCGGTGATGTTGATCAGCAGGCCGCGCGCGCCCTTCATGTTGGTGTCTTCGAGAAGCGGGTTGCTGATGGCGGCTTCGGCGGCACGCATCGCCCGGTCTTCTCCTTCCGCCTCGCCCGTGCCCATCATCGCCTTGCCCATCTCGGCCATCACCGAGCGGATATCGGCATAGTCGAGATTGATCAGCCCCGGCACCACCATCAGGTCGGTCACGCCGCGCACGCCCATGTACAGGACGTTGTCGGCCATTTCGAATGCTTCCTTCCAGCCGGTGCGCTCGGTGGCGACCTTGAAGAGATTCTGGTTGGGGATCACGATCAGCGTATCCACATACGCCTGCAACTCGGCAATGCCATCCTCCGCCACGCGCATGCGCTTCTTGCCTTCGAAGGCAAACGGCTTGGTGACGACGCCTACGGTAAGGATGTTCCGCTCCCGCGCCATGCGGGCGATCACGGGCGCCGCGCCGGTGCCGGTGCCGCCGCCCATGCCGGCGGTGATGAACACCATGTGCGCGTTCTCCAGATGCCGGGAGAGGTCGTCGGATGCCTCGTCCGCCGAAGCCTTGCCGACCTCCGGCCGCCCGCCCGCGCCGTTGCCCTGCGTGATATGCGGCCCGAGCTGAATACGCCGCTCCGCCCGCGAAAGCTGCAACTGCTGGGCATCCGTGTTGGCAACGACGAAATCCACACCGGGCAGCTTCATTTCGATCATGTTGTTGACCGCGTTGGTGCCGCCGCCGCCCACGCCGATGACCGTGATGCGCGGCGTGAAATCGGTGTGCGTCGTTTTTGGAATGGTGAGATTGAGAGTCATCGGAAATATCTCCTTCGAGAGAAAATCGGTAGAGAACGCGCCGTTTTCATGTCAAACGGGAACGCGGCCGGCGCGGAAATTATTTTCGTCGCGGAGCTAGACACGCTCCTTCAGGAAGTTAACGAACCGCCCGAACCATCCGGCCGGCCGTTCGGTTTCAAAATCGATATCCTGCATCGTCCGGCCGTCTCCGGTGGCGAAATGCAGCAGCCCGGAGAGCGTGGCGAAATTGGCCGCGGTGGCGGCATCCGGAAGGCCGGTCATCGCGTTGGGCTTGCCCAGGCGAACATTGCGCTCCAGCATCTGCGCCGCGAGTTCCCTCACGCCGCCAAGCTGCGAGGCGCCGCCCGTCAGCACCACCCGGTTGCCGCCGGCCCGGCCAAGACCGGAAGTCTCCAGCCGGTCCCGCACCAGTTCGAAAATCTCCTCAAGCCTCGGACGGATCATGCTGATCAGCATGCTGCGCGGCACCCGCAGGATCTGGTGCTCGTCCTCGCCCACCTGCGGGACCGGCAGCATCTCGCGCTCATCGTCCGGGCTGCGGTGCACATTGCCGTAGAGCGCCTTCAACCGTTCCGCATGCGCAAGCGAGGTGGAAAGCCCGCGCGCGATATCGCCGGTTACATGGACGCCACCCACCGGCAGCTGCGCGGTATGCAGAAGCTGCCCTTCCGCGAACACCGCAATCGAGGTCGTGCCGCCGCCCATGTCGATCACGGTGGCGCCCATCTCCCGCTCATCGGCCGCCAGCGTGGCAAGGCTGGAGGCCATCGGCGCGGAAACCAGCGTGGCAATATCCAGCTCGCACCGCGCAAGGCAGGCGGCAAGCGTGCGCAACGCCGTGTTGCCGGCATCCACCACGTGCAGCTGCGCGGTCAGCGTGTCGCAAAACAGGCCGCGCGGATCGGTCACGCCGGGAGTTTCGTCGGTCGAAAAACTCAGCGGCAGGCAGTGGATGTTCTCCCGTCCGGCGGAAGCCGCGCGGGCCCTGGCCTCGCGCACCACGCGCTTGACATCCTCAGATCGGAA
>JAJYAF010000167.1 GCA_021779655.1 Pseudomonadota bacterium | reverse complement strand
CATCGGCCTCCGCCTGGGCGATGCCGGCGATGATCAGCTCCGCCACCTCGCGGTTGAGCGCATTGCGCCGGGCGGGCCGGTTGATGGTGATCCGGGTTTCATTCGCCTCACGGCGCACCAGCACGGTTTCGCTGTTCATGGCCTTCCGTTCCCTCCTTCGCCTCGGATTTTCGCCGCTTTGCGCCCTGAACCGCCCCGCGGGCATTGGGGCGCCCGCGGCACTCGTTCCTGGCATTAAACTTCTTGGCTCGCCCCGATTAAATATGAGCGCGATATTCGAGTCAAAACCGCGAAAGTCCGGGCGGATTCATTGGTCCACCCGCTAACCGGATGGCGCGGAGGCGCTTGCCGGGCGCTGCGAACGACCCGCCCTGGCATGATCCGCCCATGGTCCACCGTGGCATGCCCCTTGGCATTTTTATGCATTTTCTGGGCCAGGATGACTGGTCATTAACGGAATTTGTATTACGCTACATGCATGGCTCTTGGTCCTCGCCTGGATTTACGGCAGACAGCGTCGCTCGTGATGACGCCGCAGTTGCGTCAGGCCATCCAGCTTCTGCAATTTTCCAATATCGAGACGGCGCGGTTCATCGAGGAGGAGCTTCTCAAGAACCCCCTGCTCACCGAAGCCGAGCCCGCCGCCGCTCCGCGCGAAACCGGGCTGGACTCCTCCCTGGCGGAACCGCCCCCGCCGCCCACCTCCCCTGAAAGCGCCGATTCCGCCCAGCTCATCGCCTCGCCCACCCTGCCAGACACCCTGGACACGCCGCTCGACCTCGACACCGCCAACAACTACGACGCGGGCAGTATCGCCGACGGCAACATCCCCTTCGGCCGGGCCGATTCGCCGGCGCCCACCGAAGACGGCTGGAACGTAATCGACTCGCTCAGCGACCGGAAACCCAGCCTGCGCGAGCATCTGGAGCAGCAGGCCCGCCTTGCCTTCTCCAACCCGGCGGATCTTGCGGTGGCGGCCGCGCTCATCGCCGCGCTGGACGAGGCCGGCCGGCTGGCCGAACCGGTGGACGTCATCGCCGGCACGCTCGGCCTGCCGCCCAGCCGGGTGGAGGCGTTGCGCCGCCGCATGCTGCATTTCGATCCCACCGGCATCTTCGCCCTCGATCTACGGGAATGCCTCGAAGCCCAGCTTGCCGAGAAAAACCGGCTGGACCCGGCAATGGCCGCGCTGCTCGCCAACCTGGACATCCTGGCCCGGCGCGACATGCGCACCCTCATGGAGGTCTGCGGCGTCGATCTCGAGGATCTCGCCGAGATGATCGCCGAAATCAAGCGCCTCAACCCCAAACCCGCCACGGGGTACGACACCGAGCCGCTCCGCCCCCTGATTCCGGATGTGCTGATGCGCCCCCTGCCCGGCACGCCGGCACAGGCGGGAGGCCAGGAATGGCTGCTGGAAATCAACCCCGAGACCTTGCCGAAGCTGCTGATCCGCCGGGGGTTCTACGCCCGCATCGCCACCGCCGCCGCCAGGGAGACCCGCAGCTATCTGAACGAGCGGATGCAAAGCGCGAACTGGCTGGTGAAAGCCCTGGAATCGCGGGCGCAAACCATTCTGCGGGTGTGCGCGGAAATCGTCCGGCGCCAGGACGGCTTCTTTCGCCACGGCGTCAGCCATCTGCGCCCGCTCACCCTGCGCGACATCGCGGCCGCGGTGGAACTGCATGAAAGCACCGTAAGCCGCGTCACCTCCAATAAATCCATTGCCACGCCGCGCGGCATCTACGAACTGAAATTCTTCTTCACCACCGCGCTCGCCGGCGCCAATGGCGAGACCCACAGCGCCGAGGCGGTGCGCCACCGGGTGCAGGCGCTCATCAACGCCGAGAAGGGCACCATCCTTTCTGACGATGCGCTTGCCCGGATGTTACAAAAAGAAGGCATAGACATCGCCCGCCGGACGGTGGCGAAATACCGTGAGGCGTTGCGCATTCCCGGATCGGCGCAACGAAAACGGGAGAAACTCTCCGCCGCCTGACGGACGGGAGGCCTTGTGTTCCCGTCATCAAAGCGCCATGTTGCGGTGCTGGTGAAGCATCCGATGGAAATCCTCAAACAGAAGGGGAAGGGCGAATGCAGCTCACGGTTTCAGGAAAGCAGATCGATCTTTCGGACGCGCTTCGGGATTACGTCTCCAGGCACATGGAGAATATCATCAACAAATATTTCGAGCATGCGCTGGAGGCCAGCGTCACCTTCAGCCGCGCCCGCAGCTTCTTCACCTGCGATATCAATCTCCATGCCGGCCGTGGCGTAACCGTCCGGGGCGAGGGTGAGGCGGCCGACGCGCATGCCGCGTTCGACGACGCGGCGGAGCATATCGCCAAGCGCCTGCGGCGCTACCGCAAGCGGGTGAGCGAGCACGCGCGCGGCCTGATCACCCGCGCCAAGCCGGAGCCAGGGCGTGAATATGTTTTGCAGGATGAGGACCGGATGCCGCCGGAAGCGACCACGCCCGGGCCCGGCAAACTCAACGGGAATGGCCATGCCGACAAGCACGCGGGCATCCGGGCGCGGGCGGAAGCAGACCGGCGCGAGGATGCCGCCGAGCAGGAGGCGCTTTTCGCCGCGACGGTCATCGCCGAATCCGCCACCGCGATCGAGACGCTTTCCGTGCGCGACGCGGTGATGCACATGGACCTTGCCTATCGCCCGGTGCTGATGTTCCGCAACTGCAAGAACGGCCAGCTCAATGTCGTCTATCGCCGCTCCGACGGGCATATCGGCTGGATCGATCCAGCCGGCTGACCCGGACTAAACGGGCTTCTCCCGGCCGCCTTTCCTTCGCTCCGCCCTTGAATTGCCACGATTTTATTGCATCGCCTGGGAAACGGCCCGGCCGATGCCGGATGCGCGACAAGTCGGGGCCGAAACATGCGAAGGAACCGCTTTATGGCCACGTCCCGCCTGCGCCGGCTGCTCAGCCTCACAACCGCGCTTGGCCTAGCATTTCCTGTGCTTCCGGCCGCCCAGGCGCAGGACGCGGGCAATGGCGCGGCACCACCCGGACGTGTCGGGCAGATCGCAGCACTTTCCGGCAATGTTTCATTCAACGGCGCGGGCAGCGGCGGCTGGGCGGCGGCGGCGCGGAATTATCCCGTCGCCGCCGGCGACAGCCTCTATACGGAGGATGATTCCTCGGCGGCCATCGCCCTCAATTCCAGCGAAATCTCGCTGGCGAGCGATACCGAATTGCAGGTCACCACGCTCGGTGACGATAATTTCGCGGCAACCGAGAGCCAGGGGGAGATCGCGCTTGCCCTCAACGGCTTACAGCCGGGCGAGACCTACACCATCGCCACCCCGCGGGGAAATGTCGGTATCAGCCAGAACGGGGAATACGACATCCTCGCGGGCGACCAGAATACACCGACGGTCGTGAACGTGTTTCAAGGTCAGGCGAGCATTTCCGCGCCCGGCGTAGATTTGCAGGTGAATCCCGGTCAGGCCGGCGTGCTATCGGGCACCAGCCAGACGACGGTTCAGCTTGGCCAGGCGCAGCAGGATAGTTTCACCAACGGCGTGTTCGGGCAGAGCAGCGCGCCGCCGCCTTGCGCCGCTTCCGGCTGCGCGCAGATGACAGGCGTATCCGAACTCGGCCGCTATGGAGACTGGGCGCAAAGCAGCCAGTACGGCCCGGTCTGGTATCCCACCGTGGCGGCCGGCTGGGCCCCGTACCGCTACGGGCATTGGGCCTATATCCCGCCATGGGGCTGGACCTGGGTGGAGGATGAGCCCTGGGGCTTCGCCCCGTTCCATTATGGCCGCTGGATCGACGATGGCGACCGCTGGGGCTGGGTGCCCTCCGCCTATTATGGCGGCGGCTATGCGCCTTCCTATCAGCCGGTCTATGCCCCGGCTGTGGTGAGCTTTTTCGGCGTGGCGGCCGCCGCGGGCATTACCGCCGCGCTGCTTTCCTCCGGTTCGGTGGGCTGGGTGCCGCTGGCGCCGGGTGAGCCCTATTATCCGCCCTACCCCGCCCCCGAAACCTATATCCGCCGGATGAACATCGTAAACGTACGCAACATCAACGATATTCATATCGCCAATAATTACTATTACAGCGGCTTCACGCCGGATCGCCTGGCCAACCATCGCGGCGCCACCTTCGTCCCTGTGGATGTCATGCGCCGCGGCGGCCGGGTGGCCGGCAACGCGCACATGCCGGGGCCGCAAGAGCTTGCCCTGGCACGGCCCATCGGCTTCGGCCATGGCCCGGGTTCAGCCCCAGGTCCAGCCCCAGGTTCAGCCCCAGGCGGAGAGCACGCGGCTTTCCGCTTGCCGCCGCCATCCCGGCCGCTCGCGCAAATGCATCCAGGACGGGCGCCGCGTCCCTCGGCATTCGCCGGACGGCACGCTCCGCCACCGGCAATATTGTCGCACACGCCTTACGCCGGGCACCCGGGCACAATGGCGCCGCACCCGGCGCATGGCCCGATGCCTGCGCTTAACCGGCCGAATTTCGCCCCCATGCCCGGCTATCACGCGCCCCCGGCACCGCCGCATCCCGGCCAGCATCTCGCTCCCCTGCCGCCGGCTACGAATTTTCATCCACAGAACAATCATGCCCCACAGGGAATGATGCCGCCGCAATTCGGCCATCCGGCCGGCAACCCGGCCATGGCGCAGCCGCCGAAGGCGCCTTTCCCTGCGCCGCCCGCACCGCATCCCGCCCCGGCGCGGCAATTCCATCCGGCCATGCCACCCCCGCACCCACAGGGACCGATTGCAAGACCGCAACAACCGGAGCAGCGCCCACCCGCGGCGCCCGCCTACCATCCGCCGGCGGCGCAATTCCATCCGCAACCACCGGCGCAGCCGCGGCCGATGGAGATGCCGCGTCCCATGGCACAGCCGCATCCTATGGAAATCCCCCACCCCGTGGCACCGCCACATCCGATGGTAGCCCCACATCCCATGGAAGCGCCACACCCCATGGCGCCGCCGGCGCCGGAACACGGACCGCCTAACCATCCCTGATTCCGCCGCCATGCAGCACTCGCGCGCACGCATCCCGCCGCCCGGCGGCGTGGTGGCGATGGCGCATCTCGCGGCGGCCGACCCGGCGATGGCGGCGTTGATCCGCCGTATCGGGCCATTGAAAATCAACCGGCCCGATTATCGGGAACCCTACCACGCGCTGCTCTCGGCGGTCGCGCATCAGCAGCTGCACGGCAAGGCGGCGCTTGCCATTCTCGGGCGGCTGAAGGCGCATTGCGGCGGTACGCTTCCCGAACCGGCCGACTTGGCCGGCTTGCCGGATTCCGCCCTGCGCGCCTGCGGTTTTTCCGCCGCGAAAATCCTGGCGCTGCACGATATCGCCGCCCGCGCCATCGACGGAACGATCCCGACCCGCGCCCGTGCCCGGCATCTGACCGATGCCGTGCTGATCGAACGCTTAACCGCCCTGCGCGGCGTCGGCCGCTGGACGGTGGAGATGCTGCTCATCTTCTCCTTGCGCCGGCCGGACGTGTTTCCGGTGGACGATTTCGGCGTGCGCGAAGGCTATCGCCGGCTGCACGGGCTGCCGGCCCAGCCCAAGCCCAAGACCCTTCGGGAAGCCGGGCTGATTTACGCACCGTACCGCTCCACCGCCGCGCTCTACCTGTGGCGGGCGGCGGCGCCGGC
>JAJYAF010000166.1 GCA_021779655.1 Pseudomonadota bacterium | reverse complement strand
TCGATGGCCCGACCCCCTTTTTCACCCCCGATTCCACCCTCGCCCAGCACCATGCTGCGGCCTGCCGGAACCGGGGCGCAAGGTAGCGCCGATGCCTCGCCCCGGGCGGCCGGGGAGCGGCGCACCCTGGTGGTCGGTCGCGGCATCAGCGTTCAAGGCACCGTGCAGGATGCCGAGCGCCTGGTCGTCGAGGGCACGGTGGAAGCCGCCATGATCAATGGTCTGGCCGAACTGGTGATCGCCCCCGGCGGCGTTTTCAAGGGCGAGGTCGAGGTGGACGAGGCCGAAATTTCCGGCACCATCGACGGCACGCTCACGACGCGCAACACCTTGATCATCCGTGCCACCGGCCGGGTACTCGGCACCGCTCGCTGCCGCCGTTTGCAGGTTGAAGACGGCGGCCAGATGACCGGACGCATCGAGATGCTGAACGAAGCGCCCTCGCACGTTCCGGCGCTCGCGATGTCCGAAGCGAACTAGCCTCAGGCTCGGCTCAGACTCCTGGCGTGCCCCTGCCAGGCCGGCTCCGGAACTGAACGGCCAGAACGGGCAACGCCAGGACGATCGCCGCGATATTCCACGCCAGAAACGCCAGATTAGCCGGGCCTTCCACAATCGTGCTCGCCAGCGCGCCGGCAGCCAATACATTCGCGGCCAGCCGGTCCTCCCATTCTACCGGCAGCGGCCAATCCCTTGTCCACAGCCGTATGAGCGCCGCAAGAACGGGAACGATGAAAACCGCCATCGGCGCGTCCCGGTAACGCCCGTCGAACACCAGCAGAATCTGGAAAATGGCCGCCCCGGCAAGAAAGAGCGTCCAGAGCGTATCGTAGTCGAACATCAGCCTGCCCCGGCGAAGCGCGGCAAGGCTTGCCTGTGCCGGAACATGCGCAGGCAAAGCCCGCCCCGCCGCGATCGCATCCGCTCTGGCGATGATCCGGAACGCGAAAACAGCCTGTAGCGGCAGATTGATCAGCGCATCGAGAATCAGCCAGTTGTCGTAGAGCATCGGCAACGTGCCGGCGCAGGCCAGGGCCAGGCCATTGCCCAGCATGAACGCCGGAACAGCCAGCCGGCACGCGCGAAACCACACGCTGCCCCACAAAATCATGCTAAAAACAATGCCCAGCAGCGCATACCACGGCCAGTCCGGGTGCTCGACAACGCCGCCTTCCAAGGCAAATTTCTGAAGGCGGTGCGCGTTCCAGATCCCCCAGTTCGCGCCGGCTACGCCCTCGTCCTCATATTTCCAGGGCTGATCGAACGCTTCGATTATGTTATAGTCCACATGCTCCTGGTCCGCCGCCGCGACGAAACGACGAAGAAAGATCGCCTCGTTGACACGCGACGGCGCCGCCGCCTCGCGCCACCGCCCACGCGAGGGCCACCCTGCCTCGCCGATGGAAACGGTCTTGGCCGGAAAGAGCGCCTTGAACTGGTCCGTTACGGTTGCGATATGGCGGATCGCCGCATCGACACCAAGCGGATGGTTCTCCCAATAGGGCAGGAAATGAATCATCACGATACTCACGTGGTCCGCGACCTGCGGGAATTTTCGCCAGAAATCCGGCACATCCGCATAGGCCACAGGCTGCCGGACCCGCGCGCGCACATAATCGATATCGGCGGTGAGGTCGCTGACCGAGAGATCGCGGCGGAGCAGAACCTCGTTGCCCACGATCACGCGTGTGACCGTATCCGGATAGGCGTTGGCCTCGGCTATCCCGGCGGCCATTTCCCTCGCGTTATCCGCCGGGTTCGCGCTTAGCCAGATTCCAAGCCAGAGCTTCAGCCCGGACTGTCCGGCAAGCGCGGCCAGATCGCAATCTCCCGTAACCGAGGAATAGGTGCGGATGCCGTCGGCATGCCCGGCAATGAGGCGAAGATCGGCGGCTATCCCGGAGCATGCCGGAAAGGCCTTCGAATGCGGCGATTGCCAGGCCCGGTAAGGGGCGTAGGAAAGCGAATTCAGTTTGCCTGCCGGCATTGCGATACCGCTTGCTTGCGGCTGGTTCGGCATACGCCATATGAGCACGGTGAGAAGACTAAGCGCGATGCATGTCAGAGACTTCCTCATGCAAAGCGTCTAGCCGTGGGCTGCTGAAAGAGAAAGAGAGGAACAAATGAGCATCGATGGCCTGAGCGATGCGCAAGTGAAGACGATCCTGCGGACGACGAAGCGTATCGCGCTGGTGGGCGCCTCGAACAAGCCGGAAAGAGCGTCTCATCACGTCATGGAATTTCTGCTGGCGCATGGATTTTCCGTGGTGCCCGTCAACCCGGGTCTGGCTGGCGGGCAGTTGTTAGGGCAAAGGGTGGTCGCCTCGCTGGATGAGGCGGCGCCGTTGGATATGGTCGACCTGTTCCGCAACGCCGCCGAGGTGGGGCCGCTGGTGACCAAGGCGGTAGAGCTCGGCGCGAAGACGATCTGGATGCAGCTCGGCGTCGTGAACGAGGAGGCCGCCAGGGAAGCGCGGGCGGCGGGGCTGGCTGTTGTAATGGATCGTTGTCCGGCCATTGAAATACCCCGCCTTGAAATACCCCGCCTTGAAATACCCGCCTCGGGTTAGGGTGGGCTGGCCGGTATTACCGTTGAGGCATGGCGAGGCTCAGGGCCAAGGTGAAACTGCGCCCGTTCACGGAGATCAGCCGAAGGCTGTAGCCATTGCCGCTCAGTGCCGGATGGTTCTTCATGGCCGATGGCAGAATAATGGTGGCGGCCGCCCCCACGCCGCTGACAATGCCATAAGGCCCCGCCCGGAATTGTTGATAGGGGAAATCGTTCCTGAAGGCGGTTTCCGGCAGGTCAGTCAGCGCCGCCGTATCCCAGCTCGCCAGCACCGCGCCGTTCTGCAGCAGCGCGGCCTCCACGATATGGGCCGGTTCCTCCGGCGTCCCGGCGTTCAGATAGGCATGGAAGCTGACCCGGCCATCGGGCATCAGCACGCCATTGCTCAGCGCATAGCCGTGAACGGTGGGGCTTACAGGGCCACCATGGAACGGCGTCACCACCGAGCCGCGATAATAGCTGTAGGTGCCGACATTGAACGCCACCGTGAACGCGAACAGGGCAAGGGCGAGATCGCGGTATGCGCCTGCCCGCAGCGGCAGCGGCAGGCTGCCGCCCAGCCAGCGAAACCAGGCCTTGCCGGCAAGTTCCGGCCGGGCGCGCAGCAGGGCGTTATCCAGCGAATAGGCGCCGCTTCCGGCAAGAGCGAGCGTGGCGCCCATGCCGAGATTTGCCGCCGCCATGGTCCATTCGTCGATGCAGGTTGCCCCCTGCCAGCCGAACAGCAGCATGAGGGCGATGGACAGGCCGATCGTCACGATCGCCGCCCCCCGCGTAAGCAGCCCAAGGATCAGCATGAGCCCCGCGATCAGTTCGGCGGCGCTGAAGAGAATCACGCTGGCATAGAGCAGCACGAAATGGTTCAGCAGGTAGGCGAGGGCCTGTCCCGTGCCAAGCAAGGCGCCGGGCATGGCGGTCTGTAGCTTGTATGCCATCCAATGGCCGTGCGGGTTGAGCTTCTGCGGGCCGTAGATGAACCGCCGGGATCCGCCGCCCCAATAGATGAACCCCTGAATGAACCGTACCGCCAGCAGCCCGATCGCGGCGTTCCGCCAGCCGGTATCGTCGAAAGGAAGGCGGTAGCCCGGCGGGGCGGTTTCCATAGCCCCGGTAGAATTCACAGACATTTCGAACGGTCCTTTTTTTATGATGTGAAAGCGGAGCGGGTCTCATCGGCCATGGCTTGAAACCTCGGCGGGGGCGCGAATGCGCAGCAGGCTGACAACCACGCCCATGGCCGCCAGCGCCGCGCCCATCCAAAGCGAAACCACCGGGCCGTTCGCCGCGACCGAGAACATGATGGCCGCCAGGGAAGTGCCGGCAGTCTGCCCCGTGAGGCGCGCGAAGGCCAGCATACCGGCGGACGCGCCAACCCGGTGCAACGGGGCGCTGCCCAGCAGCAGCCGGTTATTGGGCGCCTGAAAGAAACCGAACCCAACCCCGCAAACCGCCATCCGCCACATGATATCGGCAACCCCGGCACCGGCCGGAACCAGCGCCAGCAGCGCGAGGCCGAGGGATAGCAGGCTCAAGCCCATCGCCCCCAGGAATGCCGCCGGAAACCGGTCGGCCAGGCGGCCGGCAATCGGCGCCGCCACGCCCACCGCGAGCGGCCAGGCGCTCATCATCAGGCCGGTCTGCACCTGGGTGCGGTGCAGCTCCGCTTCGAAGAAGAACGGTAGCGCCACAAAACCCAGCAACTGCGCCGAGAAGGACATGATCGAGGTTGCGATCGTCAGCGCGTACAGCCGGTTGCGGAGCAGGTCCAGCGGCACCAGCGGCCTCTCCTGCGGCATGGAGCGCCTGATCAGCAGCCAGCCCGAGAGCAGGCCAAGCCCGAGGGCTCCCGCGCCGATGAACAGGTGTCCGGAGCGCGTCATCAGATCCAGTCCGCCCACCGTCAGCCCGTAGCACAGGACATTGAGCAGGGTGGCGGCCAGATCCAGCCGCCCCGTGCCACGGGGCGAGAGCGGCAGCGCCCGGATGCCCACGAAGAAAGCGGCGAAGCCGATCGGCAGATTCACGGCGAACAGCCAGGGCCAGCGGGCGACCGCGAGGATGGCCGAGGCGAGGGAAGGCGCCACGACGGCGGCGATGGAAATCACCATCGCGTTGAGGCCGACGCCCCGCCCCAGCCTGCTCGCGGGAAACACATAGCGCACGAGCGCGCCGTTCGTGCTCATCACGCCGGCCGCCCCCAGGCCCTGGAGCACCCGCGCCGCCACCAGTTCCGGCAAGGAACGGGAAAGCGAACAGGCGAGCGAGGCCAGGGTGAACACGAGCAGGCCGGAGAGAAAAACCCGGCGGAACATGACGATCTCGCCCAGAGCCGCCAGCGGCAGCAGGGAGACGGCGATCGCCAGCTGATACGCATTCACCACCCAGATCGAATCGACATCCGCCGCATGAAGCTGATGCGCGATTGCCGGCAGCGCGACATTCGCGATGGAGGCGTCGACAACGGTCAGGGTCAGCGCCAGCCAGATCGCGGCGATCGCCCAGCGCCGTTCCGGCGTGAACAGGCGCCGTTCCGGCGTGGGCAAGCCATCGGCCGTTTGGGGAGCATGGCGCGGCTGCGCGGAAGAACGCTGGTTCACGCCGACCATTTTGAACCTCCCCAACGTCCCGGTTCATGCCTTAGGCGAATGCCCGGCCAAAGCGGCGCGACATCATGTTCCCGTGATTATATAGGCATCATTATACAGGCATCATTATACAGGGCATCCCGCCGCAAGTCATCGTACCGGGACGGCTTGACAAAAACCGGGAGCATGGCCATCGCCGCGTTCGTCTTTGAAACCGCGAAGGAGAAACGCCCATGGCACGGGCCAGCAAAACCACGACGACAAAACCGTCAGTCACCCGGCGCAAGCCAGGCGCTTCGCCGAAGGCGGTGAAGCGCGCCACCAAATCGGTGAAAACAGCAGCCTCCGCCTCAGGAAAACCGGCGGCCGGCCGCGCCGCGAATAAAATTTCAAAGGCTGCATCGAGGCGCGCCGTGGCCACCAGAGCGGCGCCAAAAGCGCCACGCGCCCCTTCTCCACATGCCCCGGCCCTGAGCAAAAACGATCTCCGCGCGCA
>JAJYAF010000165.1 GCA_021779655.1 Pseudomonadota bacterium | reverse complement strand
ACTGTCGGCAACTGATAGGAAATGCCGCCGATCACATCATAGGCGAAGCTGCCTTTGGTATCAAAAATCGAGACAACCCCTGGGCTGCGGATGGTGGGGTCATAGGCCACGACCTGCCAGCCCACCCCGGCGCCGACAAATGGCGAAATCGGGAGATCCAGCGGTACATCGTACAGAACGTTAATGAAACCGCCATAATTCTTTTCCGCGCCGAAGAGCCGGGTTTGCGTGCCGGAATTGGAATCGGCCTTGTGGACGGTGGTATGCAGATAATCACCGTCGGCCTCGATCCGGAAGCCATTCCCGAAACCGTAGCCAATGCCGCCCATCACCGTATAGCCCAGCTTCCATTGCAGGCGTCCGGTATCACCACCCGGCGTATTGAAGCGGTAGTTGACGGGGTTCTCGAAAGTGCCGCCGCCGAACAGGTTGACGTAAGGCCCGGTCACAGGCTGGGCCTGAGCGAGAACCGGCATGGCAAGGCAGGTCGCGCCTATAAGAAGTGTGCGTAATCTCATTAAAGCCTCCCAAATCGGCGGTGGAATTCGGTGTCTATATACCCCTAAGGACAAGCAATGCATCACGATAGCATTTTACCCGCAATAACATTCTCTTATTGTTGCAAATTTGGCACAGTTTCAGGGCACACGCTTCCATGCTCGCCGCACCAATTAAAAATGCGTTTTCAACCTTTGGAGAAAGCTTCAGCGGAAAAATCCGGCGGCGCCCGCCAGCCCCCGCCCAGATCCTGAACCAGCAGAATACTGTCCTGCAGCCGGTCCTGCTGCACGATAAGGGCGCTTTCCTGATCGCTGAGCAGCGTTGATTGCGCGGTCACAACGGTAGTGTAATCCTGGGTGCCCGCCGCGTATTCGTTCAGCGCGATCTGCACGGCCCGCGCCGCGTCATTCACCGCCGCCTGCTCCACCACCGCCTGTTGCGCCAGGATGCGCAGGTTGGAGAGATCCGTTTCCACCTCCTGGAAGGCCGTGAGCACCGTCTGCCGGTAATTCGCCACACTCTGCTGGTAGGTGAACTGTGCGGCACGGACCGCGGCGGTGCGGGCGCCGCCCGCGAACAAGGTTTCGCTGGCATCGACCCCAAGCGACCACAGCGCGTTGCTGACCGAGAACAGGTTCGTGATGGGATCGGCGGAATAGCCGCCCAGCGCCGAAAGGCTGATGCTGGGGTAGAAGGCGGCGATCTGTACCCCGATCCGCGCATTCTCCTCCGCCATCGTCCGCTCCGCCGACGCGATATCGGGCCGGCGCTCCAGCAGTCCGGAAGGCAGGCCGGCGGGGATTTCCGGGACCACGGTGATCAGCCCGCCGGGCGCGATCGTGAGACCGGCCGGCGGTTGCCCGATCAGGACCGCGATCGCATGCTCATATTGCGCGCGCACCGCGCCCTCGTTGATCAGCTGGGCCTGCGCGCCCTCCAGCTGAGCACGGGCGGTCAGCACATCGGAGGGCGCGGCAACGCCGGCATTGAACTTGTTCTCGGTAATCTGAAGGCTCTGCTGATAGGCCGTCACGGTCTGTTGCAGCAGCGTGATCATCGAATCCGCGGCGCGCAGAGCAATATAGTCCTGGCCAAGCGCGGCCTGCGCGGAAAGGGTGGCGTTGGCGAGATCGGCTTCGGACACCTGCGCCGCCGCGATGTTCCCCTCCACCTCCCGCCGGATCGTGCCCCAGATGTCCGGCGCCCAGCTGGCGCTGCCTTCGAATGTGCCGGAGGTTCGCGGGCCGGAACCGAAGGAAGAACCGCCGGAACCGGACCGGGTGGCGCTGCCGGTAAGCCCGATGGCCGGAAATAGCTGGGCGCGCGTCTCGGCCACGATCTCCCGCGCCTCCTCATAGGCCGCGTAATCCGCGGCAATCGTCTGGTTGCTCACCGCAACCAGCGGCTCCAGGCGGCTCAGATCAGGGTCGTGATAGATCGTCCACCAGTGGCCTTTCGGAATGGCGTCTTCCGGACTGGCCTGCTTCCAGCCCTTCGGCGCGGCGGGCGCTTCCTTGTACGCGGCCGGCACGATCGCCGGAGGCTTGCGGTAATCGGGCCCCACCATGCACCCGGTGACAGCCAGGGCCAGCAATAGCGGCGCAAGACCCGTTCTCATGGCCCCACTGGCTCCGCGATGCCGCCGGCACGCGGCGGCGCACCGCCCAACCGCCCGCGCAGGCGGATGCCGAGACGGTCCATGAACACATACAGCACCGGGGTGGTGTACAATGTTAGCGCCTGGCTCACGATCAGCCCACCGATGATCGTAACGCCCAGCGGCTGGCGCAGCGAAGCCCCCTGCCCCAGCGCGATGGCCAGCGGCAGCGCGCCGAGGATGGCCGCGCAGGTGGTCATCAATATCGGGCGGAAGCGCAAGAGAGCCGCTCTGTAAATCGCCTCCTCCGGCGCCAGATTTTCGGCGCGTTCCAGTTGCAGCGCGAAATCGATCATCAGAATGGCGTTCTTCTTCACGATGCCGATAAGAAGAATCACGCCGATCAGCGCGATGATGGTCAGCGGCATGTCGAGCAGCAGCAGCAGCAGCAGCGCGCCGATGCCCGCGGAAGGAATGGTCGAAATAATCGTCACCGGATGAATCGTGCTTTCATAGAGAATGCCGAGCACGATATACACTGTCGCCAGCGCCGCCAGGATCAGCAGCGGCTCAGTGCCGAGCGAGGCCTGGAACGCCGCCGCAGTGCCGGCGAACATGCCGTGGATGGTGAGCGGCACGTCGAGATCGCTCATGGTCCGGTTGATCTCGCTGTAAGCAGTGCCGAGCGCGACGCCCGGGGGCAGATTGAAGCTGATGGTGCTGGAAATCCGGCCGCCTTGGTGGTTGACCGTGATCGGCGTCGTCCCCGGGCGATAGCTCGCAACCGCGGCCAGCGGGACCATGTTTTCCACGTGCGTGCTCACGGCCGTGCCGCTTGAGGCACTGGTCCGCCCGCTGGTGGCGATGCTGTTGATTGCCGCGTTGGTGGCCGAATCCAGCGCGACCATGGTGGTCTGCACCGAGGCGTCGGTGTTTTTGGCGGTGCCGATCACGCTGCCGGCGGCAAGCTGCGTGCTCGATGTGCCGCTGGCGCGGCCGCCGGAGGTGCTGACATAGATCAGCTTCAGCATGTCCGGCGTTTGCAGATATTGCGGCGCCAGCTCCATGACGACTTCGTATTGATTGAGCGCGCTGTAAATCGTGGAAACGGCACGCTGGCCATACGCGTCGTACAAGGTGGAGTCGATCTCCTGCGGCGTGATTCCATAGGCGGCGGCGATAGGCCGGTTGATGACGACATCGGTTTCCAGACCGCCCTGCTGAAGATCGGAATTCACATCCAAGAGTCCTTTCCGCTTGTGCAGGGCGGCAACGATACGCGGCACCCAGGCATAGAGATCGGCGCTGTCATCGCTCGTCAGCGTGTACTGATATTCGGCGTTGCCCTGGCGGGCGCCCACCGTCAGATCCTGTGCCGGCACCAGAAAAATCTGCGCGCCGGCAATTCGGCCAAGCGGCCGGCGCAGACGCGCCACGATACGGGTCGCGGAAACGTGGCGCTGCGCCAGCGACTTCAGCGTGATGAAAATAAAGCCGCTATTGGTGGCGCGCCCGCCGGTGAACCCGGCAACCGAGGCAACGCCGGGATCGTGCTGAATGACGTTCTGCAGGGCGATCATCTTCCGGCGCATCAGCGCGAAGGAAATATCCTGATCCGCCTGCACCGTGCCGATGATCAACCCGTTATCCTGCTCCGGAAAAAACCCTTTCGGAACCATGACGAACAGGACGACATTAAGCGCGATGCTCAAAACGAAGCCAATACCGACAAGCCGCCGGTGCCGCAGCGCCCAGCCGAGCGACGCACGGTAGCCGGCAAGCAGGCGGTCGAACTCGGCCTCCAGCAGCCGGATAAGCCGGCCCGGCCGCGCCGCCCCGGACGGCACGCCCGAATGCAGAAACCGCGCGCAAAGCATCGGCGTCAGCGTCAGCGAAACGAGAAGTGAAATCAGAATGGTGATTGAAAGCGTCTCCGCGAATTCGCGGAACAGCCGGCCGACCACGCCCGGCATCAGCAGGATCGGCAGAAACACGGCAATCAGGGAAAGGCTCATCGAAAGAACGGTGAAACTCACCTCCCGGCTGCCGTGCAACGCCGCCTCGAACGGAGGCGTGCCTTCTTCCAAATGCCGATAGGTATTTTCCACAACCACCACCGCGTCATCCACGACAAAGCCCGTGGCGATCGTCAGCGCCATCAGTGAAAGGTTGTCCAGGTTGAAGCCCAGCAGATACATCGGCCCGAACGTGCCGATAATGGAAATCGGCACCACGACGCCCGGAATAAGCGTTGCGCGCCCGGAGCGCAGAAACACGAAAACAACCGCTACCACCAGCAGAACCGAGATAAACAGCGTCTGCTCGGTATCGAAGAGCGCGCCGCGAATGGATTGCGAACGGTCCATCGCCACGTTGATTTGCACGCTGGGCGGCAAGGCCGCGCGTAGCATAGGCAGTGTTTCCTTGATCTGGTCAACCGTTTTAATGATATTGGCGCCGGGGCTCGGATGGATAATCACGAGCACGGCCGGCTTGCCGTTATACAGCCCGGCATTGTTCACATTCTCAACCGAATTCGTCACGGTAGCGATATCGCTAAGCCGCACGGCGGCACCGTTGCGCCAGGCGATCACCAGGCCAAGATACCGCGCCGCCACCCTCGCCTGGTCGTTACAATAAAGCTGATAGCGCAGGCCGTTGTTTTCGATATAGCCTTTCGGACTATCGGCATTCGCCGCGGCCAGCGCCGCGCGCACATCCTCAAGCCCGATGCCGTATTGGTTGAGCGGCCCCGGCTGCAAATCCACCCGGACCGCCGGCAAGGCCGAGCCGCCCAGCTCCACATCGCCAACACCGGCAATTTGCGAAAATTGCTGTTGCAGCACCGTATCGGCGGAATCGTAGAGCTGCGCGCGGGTCAGCGTGTCGGAGGTGAGCGCCAGCACCATCATCGGCGCTTCGGCCGGGTTGTATTCGTGGTAGGTCGGGTTGCTGCGCAAGCTGGTCGGCAGATCGGCGCGCGCCGCCTGAATTGCCGCCTCCACGTCGCGCGCGGCACCGTTGATATCCCGGTCCAGGCCGAACTGCAGCGTGATCCGGCTGACGCCGACACCGCTTTGCGAGGTCATTTCCGTCACGTCGGAAATGACGCCGAGATGCCGCTCCAGCGGCTCCGCCACCGTCTGCGCCATGGTGCTGGGGCTGGCGCCCGCCATTTGCGCCATCACCTCGATGGTTGGAAAGGAAATCTTCGGCAAGGGCGCCGCCGGCAGCTTCACGAATCCGAGAATACCTGAAAGGGCAATGCCAAGCGCCAGCAGCGTGGTGGCAACCGGCCGCCGGATAAATATCGCGGAAAGGTTCATGCCGCCGAGCCTTCAGGCGGAATAGGGTTGGCCGGGCGGGTGCCGAACCGGCGGGCCAGCGCATCGAAGGCGAGGTAGATCACCGGCGTCGTGAACAAGGTCAGCACCTGGCTCACCATCAGCCCGCCGATGATGGCAAGCCCAAGCGGTGCCCGCAGTTCCGAACCCGTGCCGCCACCCAGCCATAGCGGCACGGCCGAGAGCATGGCGGCCACCGTGGTCATCAAAATCGGCC
>JAJYAF010000164.1 GCA_021779655.1 Pseudomonadota bacterium | reverse complement strand
GCGCCGATGATCAGGATGCTTTCAAGGTCGGTGCGCTTGGGCATGGGGATTTCCGGAGCAGAGGCTGGAACGGGAAGCGGGAGGTTAGCGCCCGGCCATCATGCCGGACATCATGGCGGTGAAACGCTCGAACAAATAGGCCGAATCGGAAGGGCCGGGAGAGGCTTCCGGGTGGTACTGGACGGAAAAAACCCGCTTCGCCGGCGCGGCGATGCCTTCATTCGAGCCATCGAACAGGCTGACATGGGTGACCCTCACGCCTTCGGGCAGCGAGGTTTCATCGACCGCGAAGCCATGATTCTGGCTGGTGATTTCCACCCGGCCCGTGGCCAGGTCCTTGACCGGCTGGTTGGCGCCGCGATGGCCGCGCGCGAGCTTGTAGGTTCTGGCGCCGAGCGCGTGGGCCAGAAGCTGGTGGCCAAGGCAGATGCCGAAAATCGGCAGCCCGGCCTGCATCACCCCGCGGATCGCGGGCACGGCGTAGGCAGCCGTGGCCGCCGGGTCGCCGGGTCCGTTGGAGAGAAAAACGCCATCCGGCTCATGCCGGAGAATATCTTCCGCCGTGGCGGTGGCGGGCACCACGACAACATGGCAGCCGGCGCTGGCCAGGCTGCGCAGGATGTTGCGTTTGGCGCCGTAATCGACCGCGACCACCCGGTGCCGCAACGCGGGCCGGGCGAAGCCGTGCGGGAAGACCCAGCGGCCTTCGGTCCATTCGTAGCTCTGGGCGCAGGTAACCTCGGCGGCGAGGTCCATGCCCGCAAGCCCCGGCCAGGCGGCGGCCCGCGCTGCCAGGGCCGCGATATCGAATTTCTGATCCGCCGGATAGGCGAGCACGGCGCTGGGCGCGCCGCTATCGCGGATGCGCAGGGTGAGCGCCCGGGTATCCACCCCGGCGATTCCCGGAAGGTTCTGCTTCGTAAGCCAGGCGTCCAGGGACTGCCGCGCGCGCCAGTTGGAAGGTTCCGGAAGATCTTCCTTGGTCACGAAGCCGCGGGCGGCGATGTTGGCGGCCTCCAGATCCTCCTCGTTGGCGCCGGTATTGCCGATATGCGGGAAGGTGAAGGTGATGATCTGGCCGGCGAAGGAAGGGTCGGTGAGGGTTTCCTGATAGCCGGTCATGCCGGTGGAAAAGCACAGCTCCGCTGGCTGGCTGACACCCTGCGCGCCGAAGCCACGCCCCCAGAACACGCTGCCATCCGCCAGCACCAGAACGGCGGTGGCGCCCGGTGGCGCGCCGCTTCCCGGCTGCGGCGCAAGCTCTTCCATGGCCAGCCCGGTTGCTGCCATAATGGCGGGCCAGTGGCGCGCGGGGAGGGCGCCGGTGGCGCGCCATTTGCGGATTGCCTCGGTGGAAACGCCGGCCAGCCGCGCGGCCTCCTCCGGCCCGCCGAGGCGGTCGATCAGCTCGGATATGGGTATCGGCATGGCGGGAGTGTACTGGAATCTTTCTCCGCATACAACGTAAGTTTTTGGACTACGGAAATTATTTCCGGAAAGGATGAGCGAAATGCCGATACGAGACGCGATAACCGGGGCGGTTAAAGCCGCCATGCTGGCGCGAAACGCCGAGCGGACTTCCGCCTTGCGCCTGATCCAGGCAAAGCTGAAGGACGCGGATATCGCGGCGCGGCCGAAGGGGATTGCCGCCATTCCGGATGAGGAGATCATCGCCATGCTGCGCTCCATGATCAAGTCGCGCCGGGATGCGGCGGCGCTGTACCGTCAGGGCAGGCGCGAGGAACTGGCGGCGAAGGAAGAGGCGGAAATCGCCGTGATCGAGGAATTCCTGCCGAACACCCTCTCCGGCCCGGCTCTCGAGGCGGCGGTGCGGGAGGCGATCGCCGCCGCCGGCGCGGGTTCAGCCAAGGATATCGGCAAGGTGATCGGCGCGCTCAAGGCAAAACACGGCGCCGCGCTGGACATGGCGGAAGCCTCCGCCGCGGTGAAGGCCGCGCTTGGCTAGACAATGAAATTGCCGGCGAATTTTCTTGACGAATTGCGGGCGCGCACGCCGCTGCCCGTGCTCGTCGGCCGCAGCGTGCGGTTGCAGCGCTCGGGCCGGGAGCAGAAGGGCTGCTGCCCGTTCCATGCGGAGAAAACGCCCTCTTTTTATGTGTATGACGACCATTACCATTGCTTCGGCTGCGGCGAGCATGGCGATGCCATCACCTTCGTGATGAAATCGCAGGGCGCGTCCTTCATGGAGGCGGTGCAGAGCCTGGCGGCCGAGGCCGGGCTTGAGGTGCCGAGCGCGAGCCCCGCGGAGGCTGAGCGGGAAGCGCGGCAAGCCGGGCTGCGGGAGGTGCTGGCGGCTGCGGCGCGGCTCTACCAGGCCTGGCTGTTCGGCGGCCAGGGTGGGGGCGGGGGCGCGGCCGGGCTGGAATATCTGCGCGGCCGCGGGCTCGCGGAGGTCACCATCCGCAAATTCGGGCTGGGCTGGTCGGGTGAGGGCAGGGGCGCCCTGGCGCTGGCCCTGCAACGCCAGGGCATCGGGGTGGAACAACTGATCGAAGCCGGGCTGATGAAGTTGGGCGATCACGGGCCGGTGGATATGTTTTTTTCCCGCGTGATGTTCCCGATCGAGAACCGGCAGGGCGAGATTTTGAGCTTCAGCGGCCGAATCCTGGGCGATGGGCAGCCGAAATACGTGAACGGGCCGGAGACGGCGGTGTTTTCCAAGCGCCGCTCGCTCTATGGTCTTCATCATGCCCGCGCGGCGGTGCGGGCCGGAGAGCCGCTGATCGTGGTCGAGGGCCAGATGGATGTGCTCGCGCTCTCGCAGGCCGGATTCGCCGGCGCGGTGGCGCCGCTCGGCACGGCGCTCACCGAGGAGCAGCTGGCCGAGATCTGGCGGCTTTCGCCCGAGCCGGTGCTCTGCTTCGATGCCGATAACGCCGGCAGGCGCGCGGCCCTGCGGGCGGTGGCGCTGGCCTTGGGCGGGCTGAAGCCGGACCGCTCGCTCAAACTGCTGCATCTGCCGGAAGGCCAGGACCCGGATAGCCTGATCCGCGCGCAGGGCAAGGCGGCGTTCGCCGCCCAGCTTGCCGCCGCGAAGCCGCTCTCGGCGGTGCTCTACGACATGCTGGCCGATGGTGTGCCACGGCACACCCCGGAAGCCCGCGCCGCCTTTCGCCAGCGTCTGCTGCAAGCCGCCGAACGGATCGCGGATCGCGGGCTGGCGGCGGAATACCGCTCCGCCCTGCTCGCCCGGTTTTATGCCGAGCGGCGCGGCCCCGGCACCACTCGGAGCGGCCCGCCAGGCGCTCCCGGCGGCGCTTCCGGCCTCGGCCCGAAACCCGCCCGGCCCCTTATTGAGCCCGCGGCCGCCGATGCCGAGCGCGCGCGCGGGCTGACCGCCATTCTCATTACGCACCCACAGCTATTTGGCGACGTCGAGGAGGCCTTCGCCCTGCTTGACCTGCCTCCGCCTTGCGCCCGCCTGCGGGCTGCTCTCTACGATTTTCATGATGGCCATGATCCCCTTGACTCTGAAAGACTGCTTACACACTTTCAACAATCCGGATTGGCGGATGATGTATCCCGGGTTCTGGCTGCCACCCCGTTGCCCTCCTGCGCCGCCCCCGGTGCGAGCCTGGCGGAGGCGGCCGATCGCTGGTGGGAGTTGTTTAATCTGATGAGAGCGAGCCGGAACAGATTGCGCGAGCAACGGGACGAGCAGCACCGCCGCTACCTGGAACACCCGCAGGATGCCGAGATCGTGCGCAGACTAACCCGGCTCAACGCCGCCCTGCTGCGGGCCGAGACCGGCGAGAGAGGCGAGGAGCCTTGAACGTCCGGCCTGTTTCCGGTTTCGCATTCCACTGTTTTGCAATAATACGTCAACCCGCCCTGACACCCGGAGCATAGCCTGAATATGGCCACGAAAACCGTTTCCGCCGAACCGCAAGCCCCCGAGGCCGAAGCCGACGCCAATGTGCTGGATACCCAGTCCGCCGCCGTCAAGCGGCTGATCGCCAAGGGCAAGGAGCGCGGCTACATCACCTTCGACGAGCTGAACGCCGTGCTGCCCGCCGAGCAGAACAGCTCGGAACAGATCGAAGACATCATGGCCATGCTCAACGAGATGGGCATGCAGGTCGTCGAATCCGAGGAAGGGGAAGAACCCGACGCGGCGCCCGCCGCCAAGGAAGAGGCGATAGAGGACGAGGAAGACCAGGGCGGCAACATCAGCGAAAGCTCTGTCAGCCGGACCGATGATCCGGTGCGGATGTACCTGCGCGAAATGGGCACGGTGGAACTGCTCTCGCGCGAGGGCGAGATCGCCATCGCCAAGCGGATCGAGGCCGGGCGCGACATGATGATCCGCGGCCTGTGCGAAAGCCCGCTGACCTTCCGCGCCATCATCGCCTGGCACGAGGCGCTGAACAATGGCCGGGTGCTGCTGCGCGACGTGATCGACCTGGAAGCGATGCAGGCCGGGAACGACGCGGTCGCCGTGGAAGGCTTCCGCGTGCCGGAGGAGATGGAGGAAGACGAGGACGGCGATGGCCTCGGCATGTCGCTCTCCGCGCTCGAGGAGAAACTGAAGCCGGAAATCTTCACCCATTTCGAGGAAATCGAGAAGCTTTACGACAAGCTTGCCAAGTTGCAGCAGAAACGGCTGGACAATCTCACCGCCGGCGGGGGGGTGAACGTCCGGTCGGAGAAAACCTATGAAAAACTCCGCGACGAGCTGGTGGCGAAGGTCGAGCAGGTGCGGCTGCACAACAACCGCATCGAGGAACTGGTGGCGCAGCTCAAGGTGCTGAATCAGCGGCTGAATGGTCTTGAGGGCCAGATTCTGCGCCTGGCGGAAGGCGCCAAGGTCACGCGGGAGGAGTTTCTGCAGCATTATCGCGGCCGCGAGCTGGACCCGAACTGGCTTGCCGATATGGAAAAGCTCCCCGGCAAGGGATGGAAGACCTTCGTGCAGAAATATCTGCCGCAGGTGACGGAGCTGCGCACGCAAATCGGCAGGGTGGCGAGCGAGGCCGGGCTGCGGATCGAGGAGTTCCGCCGCGTTTATGCCACCGTCTCGCGCGGGGAGCGGGATTCGACCCGGGCGAAGAAGGAGATGATCGAGGCGAATCTGCGGCTGGTGATCTCGATTGCAAAAAAATACACCAATCGCGGGCTGCAATTCCTCGACCTGATCCAGGAAGGCAATATCGGCCTGATGAAGGCGGTGGACAAATTTGAATACCGCCGCGGCTACAAGTTTTCCACCTATGCCACCTGGTGGATCCGCCAGGCGATCACCCGCTCCATCGCCGACCAGGCGCGCACCATCCGCATTCCGGTGCATATGATCGAGACGATCAACAAGCTGGTGCGGACCTCGCGCCAGATGCTGCACGAAATCGGCCGCGAGCCGACCCCGGAGGAACTGGCCGAGAAGCTCGGCATGCCCTTGGAAAAGGTGCGCAAGGTGCTGAAGATCGCCAAGGAGCCGATCAGCCTGGAAACGCCGATCGGCGACGAGGAGGACAGCCATCTCGGAGATTTCATCGAGGACAAGGGCGCGATCATCCCGCTGGACGCCGCGGTGCAGGCCAATCTGCGCGAGGCCGCGACGCGGGTGCTCTCCTCCCTCACCCCGCGCGAGGAGCGGGTGCTGCGTATGCGTTTTGGCATCGGCATGAATACCGACCACACGAGATCGGA
>JAJYAF010000163.1 GCA_021779655.1 Pseudomonadota bacterium | reverse complement strand
GCGATATGCACGGCCTCGCCGCTCGACATGATGCCGTCATAATGTTCCGATGAGATGCCAAGCCTGGCCAGCGCGCGGGCGATGGTGGCGGCACGGCGCGGCGCGTTGGAGAGAAACACCACCCGCTTGCCAAGCTCGCGCAGCCGCGAAAGACACTCCGGCACGCCCGGATAAAGCCGCACCCCGTCATGCAGGACGCCCCAGACATCGACGATGAAGCCATCGTAGCGCGCCGCGAGGTCGCGAATTCCGTTCATGCCCCAGCCCCCACCGCCGATGCGACATCGGCGAAGCCATTGCGCTTTAATAACATTGCCAGTTCCGCCTTGAGCCGTGGAATGAGCGCCGGCCCCTGATAGGCAAAGCCGGTATAGAGCTGAACGAGGCTGGCGCCGGCCAGAATTTTGGTAAAGGCGTCCTGCCCGGAAAAAATACCGCCGACACCCATGAGCATGAGCTTTCCTTGCGCGAGCCTGAAGGCTTTTTTCAGCATCTCGGTGGAAGGCGCGAAGAGCGGGGCGCCCGAAAGCCCGCCGCTTTCCCGCTTGTGCGGGCTGCGCAACCGTTCCGGCCTCGCAATGGTTGTGTTGGAGACGATTAGCCCCGCCACCTTGGCGGCAAGACAGACTTCCACCACGCGCGCCAGCGCTTCGTCCGAAAGGTCGGGCGCGATTTTCACGAAGACCGGCGTCGGCGTGTCGATCGTCTGGAGAATCCTGGCAAGCCGTTCCGGGCTTTGCAGATCGCGCAGACCCGGCGTGTTGGGTGAGGATATGTTGATGGCGATGTAGTCGGCAAGCGCCTGCACGGATCGCACCAGATCGGGATAGTCGCGCTCAGGCACCGCGCCATCCTTGTTGATGCCGAGATTGGCGCCAAGCGCGACGCTGGAGCGATCCATCCGCCGCAGCCGGGGCAGCAGCGCGGAAATGCCGGCATTGTTGAATCCCATCCGGTTGATCACCGCCTTGTCCTCAGCCAGGCGGAACAAACGCGGGCGCGGATTGCCCGTTTGCGGGCGCGGCGTGACCGTTCCGGCCTCCACGAAGCCGAAACCAAGCCGCCCCAGGGCGTTCAAGGCCACGCCGTTCTTATCGAACCCCGCCGCCAGGCCGATGGGGTTGCGCAGGCGCCGGCCGAAAGCCGAAACCGCGAGGACCGGATCGTCGGGCGAGCGATCCCGCCCGCCCAGGCCAAGGCGCAGGGCGAGAAGTGACAGGTCATGCGCTCGCTCCGGGTCCAGCCGCCGCAATGCCGGCATGGCCAGCCGCGGCCAGAAACTCATTTGATAAAACTCATTTGACGAAGACGAGGACGTCGGAATCGAGCCCCGCCGCCTTGGCGGTGAGCCGGACATTGGCGGGCGATACCCCGTCGGCGATGATCGCCTTGGCAACCGCCGTGGCCGTGCCGGAAAGCGCGGCAAGCGTATCGGCGCTGGCATCCGGCGTGGCGGCGGCGGGGCTGCGGGCCTGCACCTCGAACTGCGCGGAAGGCTTGATGGCCAGCGCCTCTTTCACGGCGGCGGCAACCGGCGCGGCAAAATCTGTTGTGCCGGGCAGGATGGTGATCAGCGGAACCCGTCCCTTGAACGCATCGACAGCGGAAACGCTCGCCGTATCGGCCCCCACGGCGGGCGGCGCGAAGCTGCCGCGGCCCGGCACCTGGCAGCCGGCGAGCAATATGAAGGACAGAGCCGGAAACACGGGCAAGCGCATAAGGCCGCTCTACCCACAGAAGGCTTGCGCGGCAAGAACTATGCTTGCAAGCTCGAAATCTGAGCTTCCATCCGGCTCGAAGGAAAAGGAGGAAATCCATGGATCATGATTGGACGAAACTGGCGGGCGATCTCGAACGCACGCTGAGGCTGCGCAGCATTCCCTTCGGCATGAAGCTCTTCGAGAACCGGATGGAGATGGAGTCGATCCCGCGCATCCGCCGGCCGAACAGGGTCCATACCTTGGACCAGATCGTCGGCCAGGCGGCGCGGCTGGGCTGGACCGTGGGCATCACGGCGGAGGATCTCGTGCAGTCGCAATGCCGCGCCGTCATCGGGCTCGGCAATGTCAAGGATGAGAAATGGATGTCCGGCGAGCATATGGTCGGCGTCTGGTTCGAGACCGTCGAGGATGCGAGCATCCATCAACGCGCCATGTATTGCGTGCCGGACGGCAAATACCAGGCTCTCGCCGTCGCTCCGCTCGCCTCCGGGCGGCTTGACCCGCCGGATATCGCGCTGTTTTACGCGACGCCGGGGGCGATGATGTATTTCATCAACGGGCTGCAATGGTCTGGCTATAAGAACTTCGAATGGGGGGTGGTGGGAGAATCCGCCTGCGCCGATTCCTGGGGGCGGGCGCTGGTGACGCGCAAGCCCAGCCTCTCCATTCCCTGCTTCGCCGAGCGCCGCTATGGCGGCGTGCTCGATGACGAGATGCTGATGGCACTGCCACCGGAATATATCGTCCAGGCGCTCGCGGGCATGGAGGCACTGGGGAAGAACGGCCTGCGCTACCCCTTCCCGCAATACGGCATCCAGCAGGACGCGCGCGAGGGCCTGAGCGTCAGCTATCCGGCCTGATCCCTCTTGGCGCGGGCAGGAGCGCCGTGCTTACATTCCTCAAATCCATGTTCAGCCGGAGGCATCTTGCCCTATCGCCAGCCTGACACGACGATCCGGGATGGAAGTTTGACCGCGCCCTGGACATGCCAGCCAGGAAAGCGGGCTGATTTGGTAGCGGAAACACCATGCTGGAACTGATCGTTCGTGGCGCGAACCTGCCCGATGGCCGCGCCAATATGGATATCGGCGTGGATGGCGGGCGTATCGTCGCGGTGGAACAAGGGCTCGCGGCGCCGGCCGCCCGGGAGATCGATGCCACCGGCCGCCTCGCCTGCCCGCCTTTCATCGATTCGCATCTGCATCTGGATTCCACGCTGAGCCTCGGCCTGCCACGATTGAACCAGAGCGGCACCCTGCTGGAAGGCATCGCCCTATGGGGCGAATTGAAACTCTCGCTCACCCAGCAGGCGATTTACGAGCGGGCCAGAAAACTCTGCCTCTGGGCGATCGCGCGCGGCACGCTCGCCATCCGCAGCCATGTGGATATCTGCGACGACCGGCTGCTCGCGGTGGACGCGCTGCTGGCGCTGCGGACGGAGCTGCGGCCGTTTCTCGACATCCAGCTCGTCGCCTTCCCGCAGGACGGGTATCTGCGCCACCGGAACGCGCCTGAAAATCTCATGCGCGCCTTGCGCAAGGGCGTGGACGTGGTCGGCGGCATCCCGCATTTCGAGCGGACCATGGCCGATGGCGCCGAAAGCGTGCGGCAGCTTACGCGCATCGCCGCCGAATCCGGCCTGCTGGTGGACATGCATTGCGATGAGAGCGACGATCCGCTCTCCCGGCATATCGAAACCCTGGCGGCGGAGACCGTTCGCCACGGGCTGCAAGGCAAGGTGGCCGGCTCGCATCTCACCTCCATGCACAGCATGGACAACTATTACGCAAGCAAGCTGATCCCGCTGATCGCGGAGGCCGGCGTTTCCGCCATCGCGAACCCGCTGATCAACATCACGCTTCAGGGCCGGCATGACAGCTACCCCAAACGGCGCGGCATGACCCGGGTGAAGGAACTGCTGGCCGCCGGGGTCAATGTCTCGTTCGGCCATGATTGCGTCATGGACCCCTGGTATCCGCTGGGCAGCGGGGACATGCTGGAAGTGGCGGGCATGGCGCTGCATGTCGGGCAGATGACCGGGACCACGGAAATCCGTGCCTGCTTCGAGGCGGTGACGGCGAACGCCGCGAAAACGCTGAACCTCGCGGGTTACGGTATCGCGCCCGGATGCCATGCCGATCTTCTCATCCTGCAGGCGGCCGACCCGGCGGAGGCCATCCGGCTGCGCGCCGAGCGGCTGTTCGTGATCCGCCGGGGCAAAATCGTGGCGGAAGCGGCGCCGCGCGCCAGTTCGCTGCGTCTTGGCGAATTCACGCGGTCGCTTGATTTCACCCGCGCGGATCTCGATCTTGGCGGCGGATGAAAAGGAGAGCAGGCCATGCAGCAGACAGCCCTGATCACCGGAGCGACCGCCGGTTTCGGCGCCGCGATCGCGCGCCGCTTCGTGCGGGACGGCCATAAGGTCATCGCCACGGGCCGCAGGGGGGAGCGGCTGGACGCGCTGGCGCGCGACCTCGGCGAAGCGCTGCTCCCGCGCCAGCTTGACATAACCGACAGCGCCGCCATTGCCGGCTTCATCGATAGCCTGCCGCAGGCCTGGCGGGAGATTGACATCCTGGTGAACAATGCCGGGCTGGCGCTTGGCCTCTCCCCCGCCTGGGAAGCTGATCTGGCGCAATGGGATACCATGGTCGCCACCAATATAGCCGGCCTGATGCACATGACGCGGGCGGTGCTGCCCGGCATGGTGGAACGCAATCGCGGAACCATTCTCAATCTGGGGAGCGTGGCCGGCAGCTACCCTTATCCCGGCGGGCATGTTTACGGCGCGACGAAAGCCTTCGTGAAACAGTTCTCGCTCAACCTCCGGGCCGATCTGGTGGGAAAAAACATCCGTGTCACCGATATTGAACCCGGCCTCGTCGGCGGCAGCGAGTTCAGCGTTGTCCGCTTCGCCGGGGATGCGGAGCGCGCCGCCGCGATCTATGCGGGCACCACCCCGCTCTCGCCGGAGGATATCGCGGAGACCGCCGCCTGGATCGTCTCGCTCCCCGCCCATGTGAACATCAACCGCATCGAGATGATGCCGACCTGCCAGGCGAGCGCCGCCTTCGCGATCAAGCGCGGCTGAGCGCTTAGCGTATTCCGCGCGAACGCGGTCTCTGGCTGAAATTGCTTGCACATCCTTAACGTGGATTGCTAGCCTGCAACCTATGCGGGTATTTTGCCAGTGAGCATCACGCGGGTTCAAAGCTTCGCCTTTTTGGGGATCGACGCTCAGCCGGTCGAGGTTCAGGTACAAATCGCGGCTGGCCTCCCCGCCTTTCTCATGGTGGGCCTGCCGGACAAGGCGGTGGGCGAGGCGCGCGAGCGGGTGCGCGCCGCGATGACCGCGATGGGTCTTGCCCTGCCGCCGAAACGGGTGCTGGTGAATTTTGCCCCCGCCGACATGGTGAAGGAAGGCAGCCATTTCGATCTGCCCGTGGCGCTCGCCGTATTGGCGGCGATGGACGTGCTGCCGCGCGAGGAAATCTGCCGCTATGCCGCCTTGGGGGAACTCTCGCTCGACGGCCGGGTTCAGCCGGTTTCCGGCGTGCTGCCCGCCGCGATCGCCGCGCGGCATCGGGAGCTGGGGCTGATCTGCGCGGAAGCACAAGGCGCGGAGGCCGGCTGGGCAGGGGAACTGGACGTTCTGGCGACGCCCGATCTCCTGTCGCTTATCAACCATTTCCGCGGCACGCAGCTGCTGCCCCCGCCGGCCGAAGGCAAGCTCGGCGGTGGCGGCCGGATGCTCGATCTCGCCGATATCCGTGGAATGGAGACCGCGCGCCGGGCGCTGGAAATCGCGGCGGCGGGCAGCCACAACCTGCTGATGATCGGGCCGCCGGGCGGCGGCAAATCCATGCTCGCCGCGCGTCTGCCGGGCCTGCTGCCCGATCTGCTCCCGCGCGAGGCGCTGGAGGTGAGCATGGCGCATTCCATCGCCA
>JAJYAF010000162.1 GCA_021779655.1 Pseudomonadota bacterium | reverse complement strand
TCCGCGCCGCGTGTTCATCAACCCGCTGGTTTGCGAGGGGTGCGGCGATTGCTCTCAGGCCTCGCACTGCGTCTCGGTTGCCCCGCTGGAGACCGAATTCGGGCGCAAGCGGCAGATCGACCAATCCACCTGCAACCAGGATTATTCATGCCTCAACGGGTTCTGCCCGTCTTTCGTCACCTATGAGGGCGCGGATGCGCCGAAGCCCGCGAGGCCGGCCGGGCGCGCGCCGCAGGCCGTGCCCGCGCCCGAGATCGCCGCGCCGGCGGCCGTGCGCAACATCCTGTTCACCGGCATCGGCGGAACGGGCGTCACCACCATCGCCTCGATCCTCGGCATGGCCGCGCATGTGGACGGGCTGAACGCCGGTATCGTCGACATGACCGGGCTTGCCCAGAAAAACGGCGCCGTGTTCAGCCATGTGCGGCTTTGCGCGGACAAAACCCAGCCGGTCAGCGGGCGGGTTGCCGCCGCGAGCGCTGATCTGGTGCTGGCCTGTGACGCCCTGGCCGCGGACAGCCCCGACGCGCTGACCCTTTATGGGAAATCCCGCACCATGGTCATCGTCAACCATGACGTGGCGCCCACGATCGATTTCCTCGTGAATCGTGACGCGAAATTCGATGCCGAGCCCCTGGAGGAGCATCTCGCCGCCGCCTGCGCGGGGGTGGAGATTTGTCCCGCCGCGAGCCTCGCGGCGAGGGAGCTGGGCGATACGGTGTTCGCCAACATGATCATGCTGGGTTTTGCCTGGCAGAAGGGCCGCATTCCGGTCTCGGCCGCCGCCATCGCCCATGCCATCGCCTTGAATGGCGTTGCCCGGGAGGCGAATTTGCAGGCTTTCGAACTCGGCCGCCTCTACGCTCATGACCCCGCCAGCCTGTCCGTCTCCGGGCAGGACGCGGCAAGGCCGGTGACGCCGGAGACGGAGGCGCTGCCGGAGATGATCGCCCGGCGGGAGGCGGAACTCACCGGCTATCAGAACCGGGCTTATGCCCGGCGCTACCGCGACGCGATCGACCGGGTGCGCGCCGCCGAGGCCAGGCTGGACGCCGGCGAGGCGCTGACCCGCGCGGCCGCCCAGCAGCTTTTCCGGCTGATGGCGATCAAGGACGAATATGAGGTCGCCCGGCTTTATAGCGATGGCCGCTTCGCCGCGGCGGTGCCGCAGACGATGCGCGGCAAGGCCGCCAAGGTCTGGCTTTCTCCGCCGCTGCTGGCGCCCAAGGACGCGCGCGGCAGGCCGCGCAAGATCGCCTTTGGCGGCTGGATGCTTCGGGGCGCCTTTCCCCTGCTGGCGCGGTTGAAGTTGCTGCGCGGCACGCCGGCCGATATTTTCGGCAGGACGGCGGAGCGGCGGCGCGAGCGGGAATTGCTGGCGCGCTATGAGGCGGCGCTGGCCGAAATCGTGGCGGGACTGTCTTCCGAACGGTTGCCGCAGGCGGTGGCCATCGCATCGGCGCCGGCCGAGGTGCGCGGCTTCGGCCATGTGCGCGAGGCGGCGATGGCACGTTTCGAACCACGCTTCGCGAGCCTGCTGGAAGCGTGGCGGCGGCCGGAAAACAAAACCGTGGCGCCGGCGGAGGAACTCGCCGTCTGAACGCGCCGCCCGAAGCCATATGGCGTGATCGGGCGGGCATGGGTGACTGAAGTGGACCCGTATCGTAATCCTTTTGCGCCAGGCGCAGGCAGTAGACCGCCGGAACTTGCGGGACGCGATACAATCCTCGAAGCTGCAAGGGTTTCCTGTGGCCGCGCTATAAACGGGCGGAGCCCATCGAATGCACTGGTGAAGGACAGTAAATGCTTGCGCAGTTGTTGAAGAGCTTGTGCGTAATAGCGCTCGTTTCTTTACCTGTTAGTACGCGGGCCCAGACACGGGCTGTTGTGCCTATTTTGAACCTTTTCTTGTCTCCGGGACAGATGGACTTTGCTCAGGCGCCATCGTGGCTGGTCGCTTCCTGCCCCCAACCTTCGCATACTGCATTCTGGATTTATGCTCAGGCTGTTCGGCCCGAGGGTACGTATATGCTTGTTGCTGGGCCCGCTTCGGTGTTTATTGACGCGCCTAATCCGAACAAGCCTGTGATGGTGCCAATATACGGATATAAGGGTATCGTCCTTATTCATCGCAATGTTTGTGTGAATGTATGGAAACCGGACGAGGCATTTACGACGCCTACTTCCAAGCAGACTCAAATCGTTCGCGATCTGGCGAAGGATCTTATTACCCGCGTTGAGCGCGCCTGTGGCGGAAAGGCCGAGCTTATCACCGCGCTCAAAGCTCAGGGTATATCTCAAGGAACTGTCGACCCAATGATGCGGCCAGCCTTGGCGACCCTTGGCATTCTTCCATGATCCGCTCCCGGTCCAGCCAGATGGTAAGGAGATCGGCGGGAATTGAACGTATCGCCCCCTACAGCAGCCGGCCCGTTTTCGCCCCCGTCCCGTCATTGCACGGCTGCCGGGGAGTGTCCGGCGGTTTGATGGGGCCGCGGATTGCAATTGCGATTGCCGGTGTTTTCCTCCTGATTGACTCCGCTCCTGCTCCCATGGCGCCAGCATGAGAGGCAAACGGTGGCTGTCCCGTCGAAATGATGCGTAAGGAGCGAATGAATGACACGCGAGCGGGGGAGAAAACCGGCATCCTCTTTCATGCTGCAATGGCAGCGAGATGTTTTCTGGAAAATATATGGCCGGCCTGGCAGGAGCAAACGAGCCGGGAATTCAATGTTGCCGTTCCACGGATTATGTCTTGCGGGACCTGTGGCAGATCAAGCGCCTTCCTGGCGAAAGTTCTGAGCGAATGTGCTGTTCGGTCCCAAGTCGAGCATGGCTGGTTTCGCATTACAGGGCAGGCAGCAGAGGGCGCGCGCGTCTCCCGACATGCTTGGGTAACAGCAGAAAGGTGGATCATCGACATCACTGCGGATCAGTTTGGTGCGCCACCGGTGTTGGCGATAGCGGCCGGTGACCCGCGATATGAAATCGGGACGGACACAGCAGATATGGTTTTCAAAACGCGGAGAGAGGATGCGATCAATGCGCTCTGGGGTCGATGGCAAATATCTCGCTGGCGATGTGATTTGATTTCCTTCCTACGAGAATGTCCGCATTGAGTTTCCGGGGAAATCTTAAACTCAAAACGCCGATAATTCACAGAAGACATCGTATATGAAATGAACTCAGGAATCAAAAATGACACTGAACGTCGCTGGGCACTTCCGGGTTGTGTGTGGTGGGCGACCGTTTTTGAGAAGGCCGGCAGTTGCCAAGAATAACCACAATCGGCGGTAACCGGATCTTCCGCGCCTTCAGCTGAACGGCCATCATCCGCCCAACCTGGAATTCGGACCGAGACGCTTGCCCGAGACGCTTCCCCGAGACGCTTGCCCGAGACGCCGGGGTTGACACTTCAAGTTCACATGACCTACCCGGTCCGACGCGTGAGAACGGTAATTTTGCCTGGGGAACCGGGGTGGGAAGAACGCAATGAATCGACTCCATGGACGGCAGCCCTCGAAAACCGTGGATCGGGCTCAGTTCCGTGACATGTGCGCGCGCTTCGCCGCCGCGGAAATCGGCCCTCGCTGGCGCGATGCCGATCGTGACAAGAAGTTCCCCCGCGCGTTTTTCGTCGCGGCGGCCCGTGCGGGGCTGATCGGCATAACGGCGCCCGAATCCATCGGCGGTTCCGAGCTTGGTTCCTATGAGGAAGCCATCGCCATGGAGGAGACTTCCAAGGTCAATCCGAACCTTGCCGCCTCCATTGTCGTGCAGAACGTCGCGGGCTCGATTCTCTACGATTACGGCTCGCCGGAACAGCAGGATATCGCCCGCGAGATGATCGCCGGAAACCTGATGGTCGCCATTACCATCACCGAACCGGAAGCGGGAAACGACATACAGAATGTTTCCACCCAGGCGAGGCGCGACGGGGATGACTGGATTCTGGACGGGCTGAAATCCTTCATAACCCTGGGCGGGGATTGCGACGTTCTTATCACGCTCGCGCATACCGATAAAAGCCAGGGCCGGCATGGCATGCAGTTTTTCGCCGTGGACAGAAACAGCCCCGGCATAACCTGTTCCCAGATCGAAACTTACGTGAACAGGCCAGCGCCCACCTACAGGGTTCAGTTCGACAATGTGCGGGTGCCGGAGAGCCGGCGCCTCGATGCCGGGTTCAAGGAGATCATGACCGGGTTCAACCGCGAGCGTGTGATGGTCGCGGCGCGCTGGCTCGGCCATATGCAAACGGCGCTTGCATGGGCGCGCGGATACGCGACCACGCGGCATCAGTTCGGCCGGCCCATCGGCGCCAACCAGTCCATCGCGTTTTCGCTGGCGCAGGCGCATGTGGATGTCGAGGCGACGCGCCATCTCGTCTACCACGCCGCGCAGCGCTACGATTCGGATGCGCCGCTCAGGGAAGTGATTCTCGACGTTTCGACGGCCAAGCTTCTGGCGACCCAGGCGGTGGTGCGGGTTACGCAAACCGCGCTGCATGTGGCGGGCGGCTGGGGCCTTACCGAGGAACTGCCCGCGATGCGCCTGGCCCTCGATGCCATGGTCGCGCCCGTAACGGTGGGTAGCTGGGAGATCCAGCTTCGGGCGATCGCGCGGGAACTCGGCCTGCCTTGTGACTAGAGCGTGATGGTTAATCACGCTCCAAAACCAATATCTTGGCGGGCGATTCACGGTTCAGGTTGACGCATGATCGCGTCAACCTGGACCGATCGCGCGGTTCAGCGCTTGAGCCGAATTACCGCCCGGCCCGGGGCCGTGACGTCGCCTTTCTCGGTTTTGACGAACAGCGAAACCTCGATCTCGCCTTCCTCGGGACGCACGGCTTCGATCTTGCCGCCCGAGATCATGGTGTCTCCGATATAGCAGGCGCGGCGGTTCGAATACTCGAACTCGACTATATTGCCGCGATCTCCGATCCAGTTCAAAACGGCCTGGGTCAGCCAGTCGCCCTGCAAGGGACCGTCCACCACGACGCCCGGATGCTTCTCCACCTGGGTTGCGTAAAGTTCATCGTAATGGATGCGGTGCGCATTCCATATGGCGGCGTTGTAGAGGAACAATGAAACATTGGTGGGCGTATGCCGGCGTTCCGGGAGTGCAGCGCCAACCTTGAATTCGCTCATATTGGTCATGTGGAAAATCCTTCAGCGCGCAATTCTTGTCTGGGTTTCTTCGGCGACCTGCTCGCCCGATTCGGTCGTCACGGTGAGTTTGTAGACCAGAAAAATCAGATCGCCCTGCGATCCGCGCTTTTCATAAAGGTCGATCAGGCTGCGGTTCGCCACGAGAACGTCACCCGGGCGGACCGGACGAAAATAGCGGGTTTTCGTTCCGCCGGCCATGAACCGCTTCAACGGCAGATCCGGTGTCAATGACGAGCCGGGAATGCCGTCCGGTCCGAGCGCGTCGATCGGTACGATGGCGCGCAATGCCCCGAACAAAAACATCGGCGGAGCCTCGTCTCCCTTCAGAAACTTTTCCTGCCGCTGTTCCGTGGCAACCGAATATTTCATGATGTCCCGGCGCGTTATCTCAACCCGGATGGGGGGATCGGAAGCGCCGATCATTTTGCGGGCTGCGTCGGATATAAGGGCCATGTAATTACCTCCGTTTGTTTTATCCGTGTAGGTTCATTTAACGATGTTCATCCGCTGCTTATCTATTGCTTAGATAGC
>JAJYAF010000161.1 GCA_021779655.1 Pseudomonadota bacterium | reverse complement strand
GGCGATGGCCAGCACTTCCGGGCTGGTGGCATGCGACCAGGGATAGACCGCGAGCAGCGAAAGCGCGCAGGCGAGCCCGATGGTGAGCCGCCGGCCGATCCGCTGGCTGAGCAGGCCAAAGCCGATGCCGCCCAGAATGGCGCCCAGATTATAGAGCAGCACGATATCGGTGAGCACCGGGTGCGGCAGATGCACCTGCCGCGCAAGATAAAGTTTGGGATAGATATCCTGCGTCCCGTGCGCGAAAAAATTGAATCCGGCCATCATCACGATGGCATAGACCGCGAGGCCGCCATGCTTGCGCAGAACCGTAAGGCCGGGCGTGCCGGGGCGCTCGCGTAATTTCTGAAAAACCGGGCTTTCCTCAACCCTGGTATTGATAAAGAACACCAGCAGCGCCGGCGCGGCTCCGACGAAGAACATCCCGCGCCAGCCAAGATACGCATAGGCGAAGCCGAACAGCAGCGTGGCCAGCAGATACCCGGCCGGATAGCCCGCCTGCAGCAGGCCAGAGACCCAGCCGCGCCACCGGTCAGGGATGGTCTCCATGGCAAGCGAACTGCCGATCCCCCATTCGCCGCCCATGGCGATGCCGAACAGCGTGCGGATGGCCAGGAAGGAGGCGAACGACCAGGCAAGGCCGCTCGCGGCTTCGAACAGGGAGTAGAGCAGCACCACCAGAATCAGCACCGGCTTGCGGCCGTGGCGGTCGGCCAGCCGGCCGAAGATGAACGCGCCTACGGCCCGCGTCGCCAAGGTGAGGGTGATGGCCAGCGTGATGGAGGAAATACTGACACCGAAGGTCTGGGCGACATCATCGAAGGTGAATACCAGGATGAAGAAATCGAATGCATCCAGCGTCCAGCTCAGGAACGCCGCAATGACCGCATTGCGCGCGCGCGAGAGTGACACTTCCCCCCGTCCATCCATCATCACGCCCCCTTCTGCGGGAAGTTTCGCGGCTCCGACCGTGGCGCACCCAGATTCGTTCGCGCCGCGCTCACGCTATTCTACAAATAGCCGGACGAGTCCATAAAGAAGCGATCCAGGACGCGGGAGTTCTACCCGACTGGCGTGCAGCCTCCTGGCGCTATACGTGCAAAAGGCCGCCCGCTTCCGGCCTAGATCACTCCGAGGAGTAAGAGAACCACGAGGATGACAACAACAAGCCCGATGCCGCCACCGTAATAGGGGCCGCTCCATGCCGTCCCATACCAGCCGCCATAGCCGCCCACGCCGCCCAGAAGCAGCAGGATGACCAGCAAAATCAGAATGAGCCGCACGATATGTCCTCCTGAAAATCCCGCGACCTTGCAACGGCGGCGCGGTTCGCCCGATTTCGGGTTGCCCCAGTAGGGGGGATTTGTCCGATTTCACACTGACCAATCGCAACAGACCTGAAACGCAACAGAGTTGGGGCGCGGCAGATGCGCGTGCAAGCGTTTAATTAGTTGAAATTATTGAAATATAAGGGGCCATTGCCGGCCGGCCGGGATTAAGGCGGTCTGGTCGGAGTGAGAGGATTCGAACCTCCGGCCCCTGCGTTCCGAACACAGTACTCTAACCAGGCTGAGCTACACTCCGTGCGCGCTCTATAGCGGAATGGCGGGCGGAACGGCAAGCGCTGGGGTATGAATTACAAAAAGGTAGAAATTTCAATTATTCATAGCTGAAACTGAAAGTTCTATGATAAGTAATGCGCATGTGCGGGATTTGTCGGCTCAGCCGCCGGGGTTTTGGCGGAGCGTTGCTGGGAGCGGGATTGGGGATGGCGGCACGGCGAACCGGCCTGGCGCGTGCGGCGCGCCGGAGCCAGCTCCCGCCGCTCGTCATGATCGATCCCGGCCACGGCGGGCATGATCCGGGCGCCATCGCGCCGGATGGCGTGTTCGAGAAGACCATTACGCTGGCTTCCGCCTTCGCCTTGCGCCGGGCGCTGCTGAACAGCGGGCGCTATCGCGTGCGGATGACCCGTGAGAGCGATGTTTTCGTGACACTGGAAGGGCGCGTGGCCGATGCCGTGGCCGCCAAGGCCGATCTGTTCATCGCGCTTCACTGCGACCATCTGCCAAGCCCGGATCTGCGCGGCGCCAGCATCTTTACGCTCTCCGACAAGGCTTCCGACGGGCTGGCCGCCGGGCTCGCCAACGATGAGAACAGCGCCGACCGGTTTGGCGCCCCGAACCTGCCGCACGTATCGCCCCGGGTGGCCGGGATTCTGGCAAGCCTGGAGACCCGGGCGATGCGCGTGGGTTCGGCAACCTTTGCCGAGGATATCGGGCGCGCGTTCCGTGGCACGGTGCCATTGCTGCCGGACCCGGAGCGCAGCGCCAATTTTGCCGTGCTGCGTGACCCTTCCACCCCCAGCGTCCTGCTGGAGATGGGGTGCCTTACCAACCCGCTGGACGAACGGCTGCTGAAAAGTCCCAGCCATCGGACGCTGATGGCCGAGCGCCTGGCGGCGGCGATCGACCGGTATTTCGCGGAATACGCCGGCAATCGCGATGCCAGTGCCGGCATGCTGCCGGGCTGATCTGCCGGAAGGCGCCGCATTTAGGATGCGGCAGGTTGAGGCAATTTTAGATACGGCATTCTCGCGGTGCGGAAATGCCGGTGCTATGAGCGGTCCATGTCTGACCCTTCAGGAGATTTTTCGGGCCGCGAGCGCTTGGCTCCGCCCCGGCCCGAGCATGGCGGTACGCCCCGTGGGCCGCATAAGCCTTCGAGATCCGGGGGCGGCGGCGGCTCGGGCCGGCCGCCGCGCCGGCGGCGCGGGTTTTTCGAGCTGCTGGCGAGCTTGCTGGTCGGCGGGGTGTACAAGGCCGCGCTTTTCGGCGTGGTGGCGCTGCTGCTGATCGCCGGTATCGGGTTTTTCGTGATGAGCGCCGGCTTGCCTGGCGTGGACAGCCTGAAGAACTACAAGCCACCGTTGGCTTCCCGCGTCTATGCCGATAATTTCCAGATGGTTTCCGAGCTCGCCACGGAACGGCGGATCTATGTTCCCTACGCGCAAATCCCGCCCTTGGTGAAACAGGCCTTCATTTCGGCCGAGGATCGCAATTTCTGGGTGGATCCGGGGATTGATCCCTCGGCGATCCTGCGGGCCGCTTTCGTGGATCTCACGCGGCTTGGCCAGGACCGCCGGCCGCTGGGCGCTTCGACCATTACCCAGCAGGTGGTGAAGAACATGCTGCTGGACAACCGGATCACCTTCGCGCGCAAGATCAAGGAGGCGATCCTGGCGGTTCGGGTAAGCCGGGTGATGTCGAAGCAGCAGATCCTGGAAATTTACCTGAACGAGATTTATCTAGGCAATAATTCCTATGGGGTGGCGGCGGCGGCGGCGGCCTATTTCGCCAAGCCGCTGAATCAACTGACCATCGCCGAGGCGGCATCGCTGGCGGCGCTGCCCAAGGCGCCTTCCACCTACGATCCGTTCCGCCATCCGCAACTGGCGCTGGACCGCCGCAACTGGGTCATCGGCCGCATGGTGGCCGATCAGGCGATCTCCGCCACTGACGCGCAGGCGGCAATGGCGGAGCCGGTGCTGCCGCGAGCCGGCGGCACGCCGCTTGAAGTACAGGACGCCGGCTATTTTGCCGATGCGGTGGCACAGACACTCACCCAGCAGTTCGGACAGCAGGCAACACAGCAGGGCGGGCTGATCGTGCAAACCAGCCTGAACCCCCGTTTGCAGGCGGCGGCCGAGAACGCCGTGCGCGACGGGCTGGTGAGATACGACCGGACCTACGATGGATGGCATGGCCTGATCGCGCATATCGATGATCCGGACATCGCCGCCAACTGGAAAGCGGATTTGGCGAAACAGGCCAATCCGCCGGGAATGCGGCATCGCTGGATGCTGGGCGTCGTGATCCGCGTGAGCGACACGAGCGCGACGCTTGGGTACAGTGATGCCTTGGCGGATGCAGGCGCGGGAGCAGCGCGGACTGGCGTCCTCGATCTCGGATCCATCCGCTGGGCACGGCCGGTTCATGACGGGCAGGCGGGGGGTCCGCCGTTTTCGATGCATCAGGTGCTGCATGTGGGCGATTTCGTTCTGGTCTCAAAGCCGGACAGCACCGGGAGCAGGCTGAACCTGGAGCAGATCCCCACGATCCAGGGCGCGCTGATCGCCATGGACCCGAGGACCGGCCGCGTGCTGGCGATGGTTGGTGGCTGGAGCCATGACATGAGCCCCTTCAACCGGGCGATGCAGGCGGAGCGGCAGCCGGGCTCCAGCGTCAAGCCTTTCGTCTACCTCACTGCCATGGAGCAGGGTCTGCAGCCCGATGCGCTGGTGCTGGATGCGCCCTTCGTGCAGCAGATGCCCGACGGTACGATCTACCGGCCCGGCAATTATGAGGACAGCTTCGAGGGGCCGGTGCCCATCTATCATGCGCTGGAACAATCCTTGAATCTCGCCACGCTCAAGCTCGCGCGGCGGATCGGGCTCGACAATATTGCAAGAAATTTCGAAGGATTCGGCATCATCAACCCGATGCCGCCATATTACCCTTCCGCGATCGGCGCGATCGATACGACATTGTGGAACATGGTGGCGGGCTATGCGGCGCTGGATGAATATGGCCGCAAGATCACGCCGACACTGATCGACAGCGTCACCGATCCGGATGGCAAGGTGATCTACCAGGCGCCGAATCAGAGCTGCGATAATTGCGTGAACGGCGATCCGGGCCAGCCGCCGCAGCCCGACCTCGCCGGCCCGCCGCTGGCCGACGCATACAGCGTGTTCCAGGACATCACGATGATGAAAGGGGTGGTGCTGCGGGGCACCGGCCGGCCGGCGGTGGTGGGAATTACGCAGCCGGTGGCGGGCAAAACCGGCACCACCAACAATTTCAACGATGCCTGGTTCATCGGCTTCACGCCCGGCATGCTGGCCGGCTGTTGGATCGGCTTTGATACGCCGCGAAATCTGGGGAAGGATCAGACCGGCGGCAATGTATGCGGGCCGATCTGGAACGAGTTCATGAAGACCGCGCTCGAAGATCAGCCTGGGATCGATTTTCAGGCCCCACCGGGGATGCTGCTGCTGCCCACCAGTTTCAACGGCGAGACGGTGACTGAAGCTTTCAAGCCCGGCCAGACGCCCGGCGCGCAGGATGCCGACAGCCTGCTTGCAGGCGCATCCGGCTCCGGCGTGCCGGCAACCCCGGCGAGCACCCCGGGGTTGCCAGGTTCGCAGACATCCTCGGGGCAGCCCCAGGATATCGATAAAAGCCTCGGAGGGCTTTACTGAAGCGAGGATCGGCTGGGGAACCGGCCAACACTCGGCCGCGCCACTCAGCCGCTTTCCAGCCCGGCGGCACCGGGCCGCACGCGCCAGCCTAAGCCTTGCAGAAGAACCTCGATGAGCCGGCGCCAGGCGTGTTTCCTGCGCTCGGTAAACTGCGCGGTGAGCAGCGCGATGCTGAACGTGACACCCGCCAGCAGCGCCCAGCGCAGGGGGGCGGGCCAGGCCTGCATGGGTGACGCCGCGAGCGCGCCGCCCAGCAGCCAGACCAATGGAAAATGCAGCAGATAGAGCGTGAAGGTCGCGCCCGCGAGCCAGGAGATCGGCCGGCCGATGCGCGCCCGCAGCGGCGCGGCGAGGGTGATTCCGCAGAAGCGGAAACCGATGATGCTCATACCGAAACAAACGGCCGCGCCATAAAGCAGGATGGGGCCGGCGCGGATGATCGCCGGCACGCTG
>JAJYAF010000160.1 GCA_021779655.1 Pseudomonadota bacterium | reverse complement strand
GTCGATAACGGCGTCGCGATGCGGATCGGGGGTCATGGGGCGGATTCCGCGGGTTCGGGTTGCGGCAAGGGCTGCGGGAAGCGGGCGGTTTCCTCGGCGAAGCCGAAGAAACGGAAATCCCGCATGCGCATCGGGTAGAGCACGCCGTTCAAATGGTCGTATTCATGCTGCGCGACGCGGGCGGCAAAGCCGCTAAGTTCCTGCTCGAAGCATAGGCCGTTTTCATCGCATGCGGCAAGAAGGATGCGCCGATAGCGGGGCACGGCGCCGCGCAGGCCGGGGATGGAAAGACAACCCTCCCAGCCCAGCTCCTCCTCCGGTGAAAGCGGCGTGACCCGCGGATTGATCGCAACGGTCAGCGGCATGGCGGCCCCGGCCTCCGAGCGGGTTTCCGGCACGTGATAGAGAAAGAGCCGCAACGGGGTAAAGACCTGCGGCGCCGCCAGGCCAACGCCGCCTGAATCCGCGAGCGTCTCCGCCATGTCGCGGATCAGGCGGGCGATCTCCGGGCTGGCGGGATCCGCCACTTCCGCCGCGCGGGCGCGCAATACCGGATGCCCCATCCGGGCGATTTTCAACGTGGCCATGGCCGGATGCTAAAGCAAAACGGCAGGCCGGGGAATGCGGGTTGTTTTCCGGAAAACCCTGTGCTAACCAACCGGTGAGGATTGCGTGCGCGGCCGGCACAGGCCGCGCCGCTTTTTTGGTTTGTAGCCCATAGCAGCGTTTTCAAGGAGTTCGCGGCCAAGTGCAAGTTCTCGTTCGGGATAACAACGTCGATCAGGCGCTGAAGGCGCTGAAAAAGAAACTTCAGCGTGAAGGCGTGTTCCGCGAGATGAAGCTTCGCCGCCATTACGAAAAACCCTCCGAGCGGCGCGCCAGGGAAGCGGCCGAGGCGGTGCGCCGCGCCCGCAAGATGGAACGCAAGCGGATCGAGCGCGAAGGCTTCTAGTCCCCGGGCGACCGCGCCTTTATTCCCCCCGTTTTTCACCGCGCGCCGTTGTTTATCGCTCCGTTGTTTATCGCTCCGTTGTTTATCGCTCTGGCGGGTCACGCCTTCGGCCCGCCGTCTTCCCGGCGATACGCGGGCTTTCTCCCTGGCTTGGTGCGCCGGGCCAGGCGCGGATACCGTGTTCGATTCCGACATTTTTAAGAAATTTCTGCTGTAAGCCTCGGGCAAAACCGCGTAAGCGAGCGCCCATGCGGCGCGTTTGAGCGGAGCCGCGCGGAGCATGGAACTCACCTCCATGGAACTCGTATCTTGGAGAGGCGCAACCGGTGATCAGGCTATCGGTCCCGTTCCGGCAGGCATTGTCCCGGCTGACCCTCCCGGTGATGCTGATGCTCTCGCTGGGGATGGTTCTGTTCGGCCGCGCCGATCCGAATGTCGAGGAGCGGCTGCGCGCCGGACTGGATAATGTGCTGGCGCCCGCTTATGCCATGGTGGGCGGGCCGATCCTGGCTCTCGAACACGGAACCGGGGCGATCGGCCATTTCTTCGGCCTGGCGCGGGAAAACGCCGCGCTGCGGGCGGAAAACGCGAAGCTGCGGCAATGGCAGGCCGTGGCGATGGCGCTTGAAGCGGAAAACGACGCATTGAAGAACGCATTGCGATATGTCCCCCGCCCGGCGCCGGAATTTTTTACCGCCCCGGTCGTGGCGGATCTGGGCGGGATGTATGCCCGGTCGGTGCTGGTGGACATTTCCGCCTCGGTCGCGGTGGCGCCAGCGGCGATGGTCGGCGGGATCGCCATGGACGGGCGGGGCATCGCGGGGCGGATCGTGGAGGCCGATAGCCACAGCGCGCGGATTCTGCTGATCACCGATCTCAACAGCCGCATCCCGGTGGGGCTTGGCGTGCACGGCGCGCCGGCGCTGATGGTGGGAACCAACGGGCCGGACCCGGCGTTGCTGTACTGGTCGCCGGGACAACCGCCGGCGGAAGGAGACATGGTGCTCTCCAGCGCCGCCGGCGGTGCGTTCCCGCCGGGATTGCCGATCGGCGTGGTGCATTACGACGCGCGGAACCAGCCGGAAGTGCTGCCGCTCGCGGACCTGGACGATCTGCGCGTGCTGCGGGTGTTCATCTATCCCACCAGCCAGCCGGCGCTGACACCTATTCCCAAACCCGGCAAGGCGGCGAGACCGTCCCGCCCGCCCCGGCCGTCCTCGGGCATGGCCGGCTGACCATGGCTAAACACCCCTCCCTCAAGGTCAGTTCGTGGCGCCGGCTGGATGCGGCTTCGCGCCATGCCTGGCCTGCTTCCTGCATGCTGTTCGGGCTGCTCGCGATCGGCCTGCCGCTCGGCCTGCCCGGGCAAGCGGCGCTGCGGCCGGCCTTCGCCATGGCCTGCGTGTTCTTCTGGTCGCTCTACCGCCCGGCCTCCCTGCCGGCGCCGGCGGTGGCGCTCACCGGCCTTTTACTCGATCTTCTGAATCTCTCCATGTTGGGAATATGGGCGGTGCTGCTGCTGCTGTTGCAGGGGGCCACGCTGGCGGCGCGGCGGCGGCTGGCGCCTTCCGGTTTCTTTCTGAACTGGGCGGCGTTCACGGCTTTGGGCGCCGGATTTTCCGCCCTGTTCTGGGCCATGCAGTCGCTTCTGGCATTGCGCATGCTGCCGCCCGCGCCGCTTTGCGGACAAATTCTGGCATGCGCGGGCATTTATCCCGGGCTGGCGGCGCTGTTCATCCGGGCACACCGGAGTGCGGCCGCGCCCGAACTGGCTTGAAGGCGCGCCGATGAAACGGGATCTCCGGACCCGCGCCTCCTTCACCCGCCGGGCGCTCCTGGCCGGCGCGGCGGAGCTAGCCGTGTTCGGCGCCATCGGCGCCAAGCTCTACAGCCTGCAGGTTTTGCAGCACGGAAAATACGCAACGCTCGCGCAGGCGAACAGTATCAGCGAGCGGCTGATCGCCCCGGAGCGGGGACTCATCACCGACCGCTTCGGCACCATCCTGGCCGGGAACCAGCAGCATTGGCGGGCCTTGTTTCTGCTGGCGCAATGCCCCGATCCGCAGGCCGTGCTGGCGAATTTCGCGAAGCTGGTGGCGCTTTCCCAAGACGAACAGGCACGCATCGCGGCCGATCTCGCCAACCGGCCGCAATATATCCCGGTGCTGCTCAAGGACTATCTTGCGTGGCCGGAAATGGCGGCAATCGAGGTAAACACGCCTAATCTGCCCGGCGTGGTGATCGAGGTCGGGACCAGCCGGGTTTATCCGTTCGGCCCCGCTTTCGCGCACGCCGTGGGCTATGTCGGCCGGCCGAACCAGGCAGAGGCCAAGGCCGATCCGGTGCTGGCGCTGCCCGGCATGCGCATCGGCCGTATCGGCGCGGAAAGCGGCCAGGACAAGGCGCTGCGCGGCAGCCCCGGCTTCGTGGAGGACGAGACCAACGTGCATGGCGAGGTCGTGCGCGAGGTGGCGAGCGATGCCGGAATCACCGGCCAGACCATGGCGCTGGCGCTGGATGCCGGCTTGCAGAATCTCGCCCTGCAAAGCCTGGCCGGACGGCCCGGCGTCGCTGTCGTGCTGGATGCGTTGAACGGCGAAATTCTGGCCATGGCGAACAACCCCTCCTTCGACCCGGCCTTGTTCGACAAGGGCGTGCCGGCAAAGGTATGGCAAGGCTGGATGACGGACCCGCTGCAACCGCTCAACAACCGCGCCATCGCCGGGCTTTATGCCCCGGGCTCCACCTTCAAGCCGGCGGTGACGCTGGCGGCGCTGAAATGCGGCGCGTTGCGCGCGGATACCTGTTTCACCTGCACCGGCTCGTTCACGCTGGGGGACCATGTCTTCTGGTGCGACAATCACACCGCGCACGGCACCATCGACCTCGTCACCGCGTTGCAGGTGAGCTGCGATGTGTTTTTCTACCAGGTGGCGCTGGCCGTTGGCGTGAATAATATCGCGGCGATGGCCCAGGAGCTTGGCATCGGCACGGATCTGCAACTGGACATGCCCTATGCCGCGCAGGGGCTGGTGCCGACGCTGGATTGGGCAAGGCGGCACGGCATCCATTGGGCGCCGGGCAATACCGTGGTCCAGGGCATCGGCCAGGGATACAACCAGGTGACACCCATGGCGCTCGCCACCATGATCGCGCGCGTGGCGAGCGGGATGAAGGTCTGGCCGCATATCACGCGGCGGGTAGGCGGGCGGTTGCAGCCGGGTTCCGAGCCCGGCAATCCGGCGCCGCTCGATGTGGATGACCGGCATCTGGCGCTGCTGCGGCAGGGTCTCTTCGCCGTGGTGAACACGCCGGCCGGAACCGCCTGGGATGCGCGCATGATGCTGCCTGGCGTGCAGATGGCCGGCAAGACCGGCACGGCGCAGGTGCATAACGACAGCGCGGCCGAAAAGACCCGCAATTACGACGCGATGCGCATGGCCTGGGCGGACCGGCCGAACGGGCTCTTCGTCGGCTTCGCGCCCTTCGACAACCCGCGTTACGCGGCCGCGGTGATCGTGGAGCACGGCAACTGGGGCGCCCAATCGGCGGCGCCGGTCGCGCGGGACCTGCTGACCTACGCGGTGACCCATGATCCGGCCGGGCGCGATAGGCCGATCACCCCGGAACTCGCCGCCGCAAGCCCGCCGGCGATCTCCGCGGGCGGCGCCGGGCCGTTCGCCGAGGCCGCGGCGCCCGGGCCGCTGGCGCAATGAGGCCGATACCGCAATGAATCCCTATGCGGTAGCCCTGCACCGGCCGTTTCGCGACCGTTCCTTCGGACTCGTGCGGAAATTCCTGCGGATCAACTGGCTGTTCGTGCTTTGCGTGTGCGCGCTGGCCGGCGTTGGCTATGCCGCCATGTATTCCGCCGCGGGTGGTTCCGTGGCGCCCTACGCCAACAGCCAGCTTTACCGTTTTCTGGCGATGCTGCTGGTGATGCTGGCGCTCGCGCTGGTGGATATCCGGTTCATCGCCAGGCTGTCCTGGCCGAGCTACGCGCTGGGGTTGCTGGGGCTTATCGCGGTGGCGAAGCTCGGGCATACCGGGCTTGGGGCGAAGCGCTGGATGAGCATCGGGGGGATGGAAATCCAGCCGAGCGAGCTGATGAAGCTGTTCCTGATTCTCGCGCTCGCCTCCTGGTTTCACCGGGCTTCGTATGAACGGGTGGGCAACGTTTTTTTTCTGCTGCCGCCCGTGCTCGCCATTCTGTTGCCGGTGGCGCTGATCCTGAAGGAGCCGAACCTCGGCACCGCGGTGATCACCGCTTCGGTGGGGGCGATCGTGATGCTGGGGGCCGGCGTGCGCTGGTGGAAATTCGCGGTCGTGCTTCTGGCCATCGTGGTGGCGGCGCCGCTGATCTATCATCATCTGCACGATTACCAGCGCGCGCGGATCATCACCTTCCTCAATCCCGGCACCGATCCGCTGGGGGCGGGATATAATATCATCCAGTCGAAAATCGCACTCGGCGCCGGCGGATTTTCCGGGCAGGGGTTTTTGCAGGGCACGCAGAACCAGTTGAATTTTCTGCCCGAGAAGCAGACGGATTTCGTGTTCACGATCCTCGCGGAGGAGTTCGGATTCGTCGGCAGCATCGGCGTGCTGGCGCTGCTGTTCGGCGTGATCGCGATTGCCCTTTACACGGCGTTGCGCTGTAACCACGCTTACGGGCGGCTGGCGGCGCTTGGGATCGGCGCGAATTTCTTTCTCTACTGCGCGGTGAACCTGTCCATGGTGATGGGGTTGATCCCGGTGGGCGGCGTGCCGCTGCCGCTCATCTCCTATGGCG
>JAJYAF010000159.1 GCA_021779655.1 Pseudomonadota bacterium | reverse complement strand
ACGGGCGCTGGACGCCCGGAAGGCCGGCCATGGCGGAACGCTGGACCCGCTGGCGACCGGCGTGCTGCCCATCGCGCTCGGCACCGCGACGAAAACCGTGCCCTATGTCATGGACGGGACCAAGCGCTATTGCTTCACGCTCCGCTTCGGCGAAGCGCGCGATACGGATGATGCGGAAGGCGCGGTCATCGCCACCAGCCCGCACCGCCCGGACAATTCGGAAATCGAGGCCGCGCTGCCCCGCTTTCGCGGCCTGGTCATGCAAAGGCCGCCCGCCTTTTCCGCGATCAAGGTGGAAGGCGAACGCGCCTACGACCTTGCCCGCGCCGGCGCGCCTCCGGACCTGCCGCCGCGCGCCGCGCGCGTGAACAGCTTCGTTCTCACCGGCCGGCCGGACGCCGATACCGCCGAATTCGAGGTCATCTCAGGCAAAGGCGTCTATATGCGCGCGCTTGCCCGGGACCTGGCGGTCGCCTGCGGCACGGTCGGCCATATCGCGCTGCTGCGCCGGCTACGCGTGGGCCCCTTCGTGGAAAACATGGCGGTTCCACTGGACAGACTGCTCGATCCCCGGCATACGCCCCCGGCACTTGCCGAATTTCTGCTCCCCGTGGAGACCGCGCTGGACGACATCCCGGCGCTGGCCGCAACGGCGGCAGAAATCCACGCCCTTTCCCAGGGCCAGGCGATCAGCCTGGTGGACCTGATAGGGCGGATTCCGCCAGGCGCCGACCCGGAAGGAGGGGTTGTGCGCGTCACGGCGGCAGGGCGCGTTGCGGCACTGGCCCGGCTTGAGCAGGGCTGGCTGAAACCGGAACGCCTGCTTCAACATTTTTCGTGAAGGATCTCACGATGTCGATCACGCCAGAACGCCGCGCCGCGGTCATTGCCGAATATGCCACCGCCCCCAACGATACCGGGAGCCCGGAAGTGCAGATCGCGATTCTTTCCGAACGCATCTCCAACCTGACCGAGCACCTAAAGGCCCACGCCAAGGATTTCCATTCCCGCCGGGGCCTGCTCGTGCTGGTTGGGCAGCGCCGCTCGCTGCTCGACTATCTCAAGCGCAAGAACGCCCGGCGTTACGAGGAGCTGATCGGCCGGCTGAAACTCCGCCGCTAATACCGCCCCATGGTCCTTCCCGCGATTGACTAATTCCGGCACCGGCCCAATGCTACCCTGGCCAATGCCATGTCGGGATAAAAAACAGCAACGCGGAGGAAGCAAATGACGAGCGTCATACCGGCCGGAAACCGTCTGCGGCGTAACAGCTTGAGCCTGGGACAGATCATCGCCTCGACCCTTGCCAATATCGCGCCTGCAATGAGCTTCTTTTTCGGCTTCGCCGTCATCGTGGCGGGGGCCGGCGTTGGCGCGCCCCTGACCATCCTGGCCGCGATGGTGGTCATCCTGTTCCTCACCGACACCTTGGCCCAGTTCTCGAAATACCGTCCCAGCACCGGCTCTTTCGTCACGTTCATCGGCATGGCGTTCGGCCCGGTCGCCGGCGCCAGCGCGTCCATTTTCGTCGTGGTCGGCTACTGTATCGCCGCGTCCTCGGTGGTGGTCATCTCCGGCGGCTGGGCGCACAGTACGCTGCAACTTTTCCTCGGGATCGATATACCCTGGCAGATCCTGAGCCTCCTCGCCACGATCATCGTCGGCGTGCTGGTAGCGCGCGGCATCAGCCTCTCCACCACCTGGGCGGCCATATTCTTCTATTTCGAGCTGATCCTGCTGATCGTGGGCGCCATTACCATGCTGGTTGCCAATCGCGGCGCGATTTCTCTCGCCCCGCTGCTGCCCGCCAGCATTTCCGGCAGCTTGCGAGGCGTGGGGCTCGGCTTTCCGCTCGCCATCTACCTCTTCATCGGCTGGGAAAATTCCGCGATGCTGGCGGAGGAAACCACCAATCCTCGCCGCAACGTGCCGCGCGCGCTGATCACCGGCACCCTGTCCATCGGCATACTTTATATTTTCCTGGCTTTCGCGACGGAGACCGCCTTCCACGACAATGCCGCCGCGATCAGCGCTTCCGCCATCCCGTTCGTGGATGCCTTCAAGGCTTCGGCGGCAGGGCTGATCATCGTCGCCTATCTCGCCGGTCTCACCAGCATCTTTTCCTCGCTGATCGGGCTGACCAACGCGCAGGCCCGGATTCTTTTCTCCTCCAGCCGCGAAGGCTTGCTGCCCGCCTTTTTCGGCAAAATCCATCCCCGACATAAAACGCCGCATGCCGCGATGTGGACCTACATCCTGGTCGCCCTGGGGATTGTCATCGTCTTCGGGTGGAAAACCGATCCGGTCACGCTTTTCGGCGAAACCGGTTCGCTTGGCACGATCCCGGTGATCATTACCTACCTGGTTACGAACCTGGCCCTGCCGGTCTATATGCTGAAGCATCACCGGGAAGATTTTTCGCCCGTGACGCACCTTCTCGTCCCGTTGCTCGGAACTGCCTTGATGCTCTTCCCGTTATGGGGCCTCGTGCAGCCCGGCCAGCCGGCACCGTTCAACCTGTTCCCCTGGCTGTCCCTTGGCTTGCTGGTTCTCTCCCTGATCTACGGCGCGCTTCTCGCCAGCCGGGCACCGGATCTTGTCCAGCGCATCGGCAGTTACGTGGCCGACGAGGAGTATTAGCCCGGCGCTTTCCCGGGTAAGCCGGATACGCGCTGCTTGACAGGAGGGGTGGCCCTGCCAGGGTCGGCCGCCATGAGCCAGCCTTCATCGCCCTCGCGCCGGTTTCGCACCGCCGCGCCGCATTATTTGAAAGGCCGCCCGGCCTATCCGGAGCGGTTGATCCGCCGGGTGGCGGAACTCACCCGTCTTGAACGGCACCATGCCGTTCTGGATCTGGGATGCGGACCCGGCCAGTTGGCGTTGGCTTTCGCCCCTCATGCCGCAACCGTTCTGGGCGTGGACCCGGAGCCGGAGATGCTGAGAATTGCCCGCCTTCGCGAGGCCCCAAATCTGCGCTGGATGCAAGCGAGTTCGCGGGATCTGAATCCGGCATGGGGGCATTTTCATCTGGTGACGATGGGCCGCTCGTTTCACTGGATGGAGCGCGAGGAAACCCTTCGCCGACTGGATGCGCAGGTCGCGCCGGAAGGGGCCATCGCCTTGTTCAGCGACACCCACCCGGAACTTCCCGAGAATGACTGGTGGCCGGGATATCGGGCATTGCTGTCCCGTTTCGCGCCGGGGCGAGAGGAGACAAGGCGGAGAAGAGACCGGAGCGTCCACGGCCATGTTCCAGCGCTGCTCGCTTCCGCCTTCAACACCCTGGAAATTATTTCGGTATTAGAACGGAAACCCCTTACGGCGGAAACGCTCGTTGACCGCGCGTTTTCGATGTCCTCGACTTCCGAGGAGAGCTTGGGCGAAAGGGCCATCGCCTTGGCCAGGGAAATCCGGGGGCTTGGCGCGGGTCTGCTGGCCAGGGGCAAGCTGGTCGAGATTGTGGAGATGCAAGCCCTGATCGCGCGGCGTTAATACCAGCCCGCCTTATACCAGCCCGCCAATTAAATGACTCTATCAGCCAGGTGGCGGGCTGGTATAAGTCTTTGGTTTCGCGCGCGGCCGCCCCGCCAACCCCGCGCGCATACCAATCCGCGTTTTCGCGGATCGGTATTATACCAGCCCGCCAATTAATTGCCTCTATCAGCCAGGTGGCGGGCTGGCATAAGGCTTTGGTTTCGCGCGCGGCCGCCCCGCCAACCCCGCGCGCATACCAATCCGCGTTTTCGCGGATCGGTATTAATCATTGATTCCGCGCGCTCGGCGGCGGGCCGATACAAGCTTTTGACCTTGAGGTCAGCCGGATGCGCTCTGACGATCATCCGGAACGGCCCATGGCCATCACGCCGCCATCCACCACGATGGTCTGGCCGGTGATGTATTTCGCCGCGTCGGTGGCGAGAAACGCGCCGACACCGCCGATTTCCTCCGGCTCGCCGATGCGCCCGAGCGGGGTGGATTGCCTGGCGCCGCGCTCCTTCTCCGGATCGTCCCACAGCGCGCGGGCGAAATCCGTGCGGATGAGGCCAGGCAGAATGGCGTTCACCCTGATCTGCTTCGGCCCCCATTCCACCGCGAGATTCCGCACCAGCCCGATTTCGGCCAGCTTGGAGACATTATAGGCGGGAATGGCCAGATTCCCGCGCAACGCGCCGATGGAGGAGATGGCGGTGAAACTGCCGCCCCCTTGCCGGGCGATTTCCGGCAGGGCCATGTTGGCAAGCCAGAGCGTGGAGCGGACATTCGTGTTCATGATCTTGTCCCAGGAACTGTCCGGCACCGTGGAAAGCGGGCCATAATGCGGATTGACGGCGACATTGGCAACCACATGGTCGAGCCGGCCATAGCTTTGCAACGTGAAGGCGAGCAGCGCTTCCAGTGCTTCCTTCGTTCCCGTATTGCACGTGGTGGCCACCGCCTTTCCCCCGCGCCCGTTAATGGCGCTCGCGACCTCCTGGCAGGCTTCGAGCTTGCGCGAGGAAATCACCACCGCGGCGCCCAGCTCCGCCATCGTCTCGGCAATGGCGCGGCCGATGCCGCGAGAGGAACCCGTGATGATGGCAACCTTGCCGTCCAGCCGGAATAATTGGGTCATGGCATCCTCCGTTTGCGACGATGCTTCTCCCCGCCGGGCGGGAAGTCAAGCTTGCATCCGCGCCGCCATCCCTGGGTCACCCGCGCGAAAGCAAAGCCAGCTTGGCCTTGCCCGGCGAAGACGATGGAGGGTTGTCAGGTCGGCCTTCGAAAGGCGCCCTGGGTCAGCTCATACAGCGCCACGGCGCCGGCCGCGGAAACGTTCAGGCTCTCCATTCCGCCCGGCATGGCAAGTCCGGCGATTTCATCGCAGGTCTCCCGTGTCAGCCGCCGCAAGCCCTCGCCTTCGCTGCCCAGCACCAGCGCCACGCGCCGGCCGGCAAGCGCCGCACCGTTCAGCCGGCTGGGCGCGCCGCCGTCCAGCCCCACCACCCATATATTCGCCGCCTTCAGCACGATCAGCGCCCGGGCGATGTTCACGATCCGCAATAGCGGAATGTGTTCCAGCGCGCCGGAGGCGGCCTTGGCCAGCGCGCCGGTCTCCTCCGGCGCGTTGCGCTCCTGCGCGATCACCATCGCCACGCCGAAGGCCTGCGCGGTGCGCAGCAGCGCGCCGATGTTGCGCGGATCGGTGATCTGATCCAGCACCAGGATCGGCCCTGGCCGTTTCAATGCTTCCGCGAGCGGCGGGGCGGCAAGCTGATCGGTCAGCAGCGCCACGCCCTGGTGCACGATGCCCCCGCCATGGCCGGCTCCCAGCAGGTGGTCGATCCGCTCGCGCGGCGCGATCTCCGGCTGTATCGCCCAGGGCTTGGGAAGCTGAGCGGTCAGCGCCGCATCGGCCTCGGCGGTGATCACCAGCCGGCGCAGCCGCCGCGCCGGATTGGCAAGCGCGGCCGCGACCGCGTGAATGCCATGGAGCCACACCGCGCCGGCCGGCAGGGCCGGCCGCTGTCCGCGCGCGCGCGGCTGGACCTGGCGGAATTTCGGGCCGGATTTCGGATGGGCTGTCGGCGCGCCCGCCCCCGGCCGCCGCGGCGGCACGGCTTCCGGCATGGCGGCGGGCGGCCCGGCTGAAGCCAAGGTGAGCCGGGAGGCCGAATCCCGGCCTTCCCCGGCATCGCGCCCGGCATCGCGTCCCGCATCGCGCCGCTCGCCCAGGCCACGGGCGGCGGGCGGCCTTCGATGCGACTTG
>JAJYAF010000158.1 GCA_021779655.1 Pseudomonadota bacterium | reverse complement strand
TCGGGCGGGATATAGGCTTTTTCAACCGAAAGCGTGACCATGCCGGCGCCGCAGCGCCTGGCGGCCATGCAGGCAAGCCGGGAGGCCCCGGGCAGATCCCCGGAGAGCACCGTGACATCACCGTTGCTGTATTTATGGCCTTCCGGCCGCACCGCCGGGAAGCGCCAGCCCCAAGGCCCATTGATGAAGGTGCGAGGCGCGATGCTTTCCAGCACCGCTTGGGGAAAGCCGATATCGGCCAGTTCCGTCTCGCCGCACAGGCCGCGCCCCGGATAGAGCAGATGCCCGGGTTTCAGCCGGAAGAAGGTAACGGTGCGTTCGGCTTGCGGCGCGTAGCCGCGCGGCGTTCCGGTCGCCCCATCAAGGCCGCTTGGCACATCCACCGCGACAATGCGCCGGGCCGCGCGCAAAAGGGCCGCGTGTTCCGGGCTCAGATCGCGGGAAAGGCCGGCGCCGAAAAGCGCGTCGATAACCAGCTCCGCGCGGGCGATTTCGGCGGTGCTGGTCTCTTCCGGCCGCCTGCACCGCACCGGCCAGCCTTCATTGGCGAGATACCGTGCCGCGGCGGCGCCATCCGCGCCGTTATTGCCCGGCCCGATGAGCGCAACCGTGCGGCAGGGCGCATAGCTGCGGCGAATGGCGCGGGCGACGGCGCGGCCAGCGGCGGCGATGAGCGCCGGCGTGTCGCCGGCCAGCCGGTCGGCCTGCGCCATCTCCCGCGGGGTCAACAATTCATGCATGAAAACAGCTTGCCACGGATAACGCTTTACGGGCTACTTTCTTCTTGAGCAGGAGCCGGGCAGAGATGACAGAGACAGGCAAGGTGGTCGCCGTAGCACAACAGAAGGGCGGATCGGGCAAGACCATGCTCGTCGCCCAGCTCGGCGTGGCGCTGGCTGAGGCCGGCGCCCGGGTGGCGGTGCTGGATACCGATCCACAAGCAAGCCTGACCCTTTGGGCGCGATTGCGCGCCACCGCGCCCAAGGCGTCGGCCACGCTCGTTTGCGCCACGACTTCCGGCTGGCGGCTTTCGGCGGAGCTCGACCGGCTGCGCGGGGCACACGACATCGTGCTGATCGACACGCCCCCGGTGATCGACAGCGATGCCCGCCGGGCGATTCGCGCGGCGGAACTGGTGGTCATTCCGCTCAACCCTTCCCCGCCCGACCTCTGGGCGGCGGAGGGAACCATCCGGCTGGCGGCCGAGGAGAAGCGGCAGGTGGCACTGGTGTTCAACCGCGCTCCGGCCGCCTCGCGCCTGCGCAAGCGGCTGGAGGCTGAAATCGCGGCGCGCGGCCTGCCTCTGCTGGAGCCGGCACTCGCCAATCGCGCCGGTTATGCCAATTCTTTCGCTGACGGCCTTGGGATAACCGAAGCCGGACCGGCAACCGCCGCAGCCGAGGAGCTGCGCGCTCTGGCGGCGGCCGTGCGGGAACGGCTATAAGGCGGGCCGGAAGGAAAACCGGACCGGATAAAATAAAACATGGGGTGAATTTAATAATATTTATCGCGATCCAGGAACGCGATGGCGGTTTGGGGCTATTGCCTCCATGCCATTTTTAAGCCACATTCCCGGTGTGGCAGGATCTATGCCGGGCCGCCAGATGGCAAAACCCGCTGTCACTCGGAATGGCTCAGGCAAAACTCCAGCCAGCCGCCAAGTTTAGGGAGCCTCGATTAAAGCGCCTGATGGTGCGGCCGGTCGGAAAGACCGGCCTTTTTTTGAGGTCCTTTCCACGCCTCGGTTAAGGGCCGCGGCTCCCCAGGCTTCAGCCGCGACGCCGGTGGAACCGGGTAATGTGAACCTTATCCCAGACGCCCGCGACCATGAACGGATCGGCCTCAAAGAAGGCCTCCACCTCCGCCCGGCCCGCAGCCTCAACAATAAAGAGCGAGCCGATCATGATCTCCCCATCGTCCGATTGCAGCGGACCCGACATCACTATGGTGACGCCATGGTTGCGATCCGATTCGATAAAATTGCGATGCGCGGTATAATGCTCCAGCCGCCGGGAGAGCGAGCCTGGATGATCCAGCGCATGGACTGCGAAAAGCGGTGGCATCTTCCTTGAACATCTCCGGTATTGGCCACATAAATAGCGGCACCGGCGGGAAATGACATGGCCGATGTTCGCCGCCCAGCTTTGAGCAAATCGCGTGCTGCACCACAAGGAATTGGGAATTTACCATGAAATTATTGCGCTATGGCGAACCCGGCGGCGAGCGGTGGGGAACGCTCGACGCCCAGGGGCGAATCCGGACCTTGGATGACGCGCTGGCGACCATCACCGGAGACGCGCTGACCCCGGAATGGCTGGCGCAGTTGCAGGCCCTCGATGTTGCCCGGCTGCCTTTCCTGAAGGCTGAACACCGTATCGGCCCGCCCATTCCGCGGCCGCTGAATTTCGTGTGCATCGGCTTGAACTATGCCGATCACGCCGCGGAAACCGGCGGGAAAATTCCCAAGGAGCCGATTATTTTCCTGAAATCGCTATCCGCCTTCAGCGGCCCCTATGATGACATCCTCATCCCGCGTGGCGCGAAAAAGACGGATTGGGAGGTTGAGCTTGGCGTGGTGATCGGCGCCAAGGCGGCTTACGTGCCGGAGAACAGGGCGATGGAGCATGTCGCCGGCTATTGCGTGGTCAACGATGTGAGCGAGCGGGAGTACCAGAAGGAGCGCGCCGGCTCATGGGATAAAGGCAAGGGCTGCGACAGCTTCGGCCCGGTGGGGCCTTATCTCGTCACCCGGGACGAAGTACCCGACCCGCAAAATCTCGATCTCTGGACGAAGGTGGACGGCGTGCTGATGCAGAACGGCAATACCCGGAACATGGTCTACGACGTGCGGACACTGGTAAGCTATGTAAGCCATTTCATTACCCTGTATCCGGGGGACATCATCGCAACCGGCACGCCGGCGGGCGTGGGCATGGGCAAGCGACCGGACCCGGTATTCCTGCGGCCCGGCCAGCAGCTGGAGCTTGGCGTGCAGGGGATGGGGGAGCAGCGCTACCGCACGGTGGCCGCTGAGTAGCCAACCGGTATTTCCGGCGGCAGGCCATTGCGGGCCAGGAGGGCGCCAAGTTCGCGGATCACCGGAAAGACCTCCTGGTTCCAGTTTGCGCCCTGCGCGTTGTGCGCCCTCTGCTCGGCCTCCACGACCCAGCGGTCTTCCCGGAAGATCGCCTCCGTGAACAAAACCAGAACCGGCCACGCCAGTTGCAGGGCGGCGCGGCCGAGAAGATTTTTCGGCCGCTGGATATTGATAAGGCCGAAGGTACGGATGCGCTTCTGTTCCCTGTCCTGGGGCGTGTAGCAGATCCATAAATCGAACACCGCCTCCGTGCCGCCGGCCGGCACGATGGTCAGCGTCTGGTACGGGTAAGCGGTACGGATGGTCATGAGGTCACGGTCATTGACCGAACGGTCCCGCTTGCCGCCGAAAATCGCCACTTCTCCCCAGGGCTGGGCGCCGCCGGTGCGGGCGAAGGTGTATTGCACTTCCAGCCAGTCATCGCCCACGCGGCGGCCGAGATAGCGCGGCCGGATCTGCCCCATGAGCCTCCGGTGCATGAACTGATGGTTCATGTCCATTAGGTTCTCGTGCATGAAACTGTAATGGCAGGCGACTTCGCGGCCGAACCGGCGGGTTTTGTAGGCCGGATTCGCGGCTTCGCCCAGGGTCGGGAACGGCCGCGCCGTGGCCAGCGCCGGATCACCGGGGAAAATCAGGATCAGCCCCGCCGCCTCCCGGCAGGGATAGGCCCGTACCCCGTTCGGGAGCTTGCCTTTGCCAAGATAGGGCACGCTGGTGCAGGCGCCCTCCCGGTCATAGGTCCAGCCATGATAGTGGCAGCGGATGCCACAGCCGGTGACAACGCCGGCATCGAGCGGCACCTGCCGGTGCGCGCAGCGATTCTCCAGCGCGAAAACTTCGGTTGAAGCGGCATCCCGCTGCGGCCTTACCAACACGATGGGCTGGCCGGCAAACTCCACCGCCATGGCCTTTCCCGGTTTCAGCTCCCGGGACCAGGCGACCGGATACCAGTGACCGGGATGAATTCCGACCTTCCGGAAATCCGCGGGCGCCACGCCGCCGGCCAGGGGCGGATCTGCTTTTTCAGCCGCCTCCGGTTTTTCAGCCGCCTCCGGGCCTGTTTCGTCATCGGCGTCTACAGGCATCGAATCCATACGTTCCTCATTCGGAAAAGCCAGCGGCTGACACCCTGCATTAGCCAGATACAAACCATGCCGCCGGATTAAAGTTGTTTACCCACCTGCCCCAGATTAAATTATTTCCAGCCGAGGAAAGGCGGCCGCACCCGAACGAACAGGGCCAGGGCACGCCCGGCGGCCCGCCGCCCGGCTCGAATCGACGGTCAAGCGCTCAGCAACGCCTCGGCGCACGCATCCAGAATCGCCGAAGTGTCGATCTCGTATTCCCGGTAGAGATCAGGGATATTGCCCGATTGCCCGAAGTGATCCGGGCCAAGCGCGAACACCCGCTGCCCGCGCACGGCACCCAGCCAGGCATGGGCGGCCGGATGACCATCCAGCACAGTCACCAGCGCGGCGCCGCGCCGCATGGGCGCGAGGATCTGCTCAATATAAGAGCAGGCTTCCGCCGTGCCCGCGCGCCTCCGCCGCTGCGCCTCGCGCCAGCCAGCGTAAAGCCGGTCGGGACTGGTGATGGCCAGCAGCCCGGCCCCCGGCTCTTCCGCCTGCAGGAGTTTGAACGCCTCTTCGGCTTCCGCGGCCACCGCGCCCTGGTAGGCGATGGCGATGCGCGCCCCCACAGCCGGCGCGTGGACCCAATGCGCGCCGGCGATCACGTCGGCCGGTTTCAGCGTCCGGTCCGGTTGTGGCAGCAGGCGGGTGGAAAGCCGCAGCCAGACGGCCGAGCCTTCCGGGCGCTGCATCCAGTCGAAGGCATGCCGCAGCAGAATCGCGAGTTCGTCGCAATAGGCGGGCTCGAAGGTTACCAGCCTGTCCTGCGCGATGCCAAGCAGGGGCGTATTGATGGATTGATGCTGCCCGCCCTCCGGCGCCAGGGTGATGCCCGAGGGCGTGCCGACCAGCAGGAACCGGGCATCCTGATAGCAGGCATAGATCAGCGCGTCGTGCCCGCGATTGACGAACGGATCGTAGACGGTGCCCACCGGCAGCAGTCTAACCCCCAGCAGGTCCGACGAAAGACCTGCCGCCGCCAGGAGCAGGAACAAATTCTGCTCAGCGATGCCCAGCTCGATATGCTGACCGTCGGGCGTCGAGCCCCAGCGCTGAGCGCTGGCCAGCTTGCGCTGACGAAACACGTCATCGCGCGTGTGCCGGCCGAACACGCCACGCCGGTTGATCCACGGGCCGAGATTGGTGGACACCGCCACATCCGGGCTCATGGTCACGATATGCTGGGAGAGCGCCGTGTTTTCGCCATCCGCGCGGCCGATTTCCGCGAGAATTTCCCCGAACCCGGCCTGGGTGCTCATCCGCCGCCCGGTAGTCTCGGGCTGCGGCAGCACCGGGGGGACGGAAATTGCCGGCGCGCTCAAGCGGCGCCCCTGCGGCGTCAGCGGCGTGGCGTAGGGAACGCCGGCGATGAAGCGCGACACGGCTTGCGGCTTATCGAGCCCCTCCAACGGGTCCCATTCGTGGCCGGGCCGCACCTTCATGGCGGCCCGGAACGTCTCCATCTGCTCGACCGTCATCATGCCGGCGTGGTTGTCCTTGTGCCCGGCAAAAGGAAGCCCCATACCCTTAATCGTATAGGCGAGAAAGCAGGTCGGCTGGTCGGAAAGCGCGGCGGCGCGGAATGCCTCGGTCAGCGTGTCGAGGTCGTGGCCGGCAAGGTTGGTCATCAGCGC
>JAJYAF010000157.1:3862-5867 GCA_021779655.1 Pseudomonadota bacterium | reverse complement strand
ACCCGTCGCCGCCGACCTTGTCGATGATATCGATCATCTGATCGGCAACTTGTTCCGGCGCGCCGATGGATTCGATGCAGGCGCCCGCCCCACCCTCGATCACGCATTGGCGCAGCGTCTTGCCGCTGCCGAATTGCGCGAACTTGATCAGCGAGCTGGCCTCGCCGTTGGTGGTCAAATGCGGCAAGGGCTTGTCGAGATCGAATTGCGCGAAATCGATATCGGTAATGGCGGAAATAGAGGCCAGCATGTCGTCGATGAAATAAGGCGCGTTCAGCATGCGCTGATGTTTTTCAAACGCTACGTCTTCCGTTTCGCCAAGCGTGGGCGTGACGCAGAACAGCACCTTGATGCTGTCCGGATTACGGCCGATCGCGGCGGCGCGAGCGCGAATATCGTCCCGGAACGCCTTCATGTCGGCAGCGCCGGAGGCGACGGAGACGATGGAATCCGCATGGCGCGCCGCAAAATCGCGCCCGCGGGGCGAGGCGCCTGCCTGCACGTAAACGGGACGGCCTTGCGGCGAGCGCACCGTGTTCAGCGGCCCACGGACCTTGAAGAATTTCCCTTCGTGATGAATCGGATGCACCTTCGTATGGTCGGCATAGATGCCGGCCTCGCGGTCGATGCGCACGGCATCTTCCTCCCAGCTGTCGAACAGCTTACCGACGACATCCATATACTCCTCGGCCATCTCGTAGCGCAGTTCGCGGGCCGGTAATTTTTCCATGCCGAAATTCTGCGCGGCGAGGTCCTCCGCACTGGTTACGACGTTCCAGCCGAAGCGGCCTTTCGTGAGGCTGTCCACGGTTGAACAAAGCCGCGCCAGCAGGAAGGGCGGATAGGCCATTGTGGACATTGTGGCGACCACGCCGAGATGCCGCGTCGCCGCGCCCATGGCGACGGCGAGCGGCACCGGATCATGTTTCGGCACCATCACGCCGCCGCGCAGCCCGCGTTCGCGCGAACCGCCATAGGTTTCGGAAACCATCAGCTTATCTTCGATCATAATGTAATCGAAGCAGGCGCGCTCGAGCGTTTGCGCCATTTCGATATAGAACTTGCCGTCCCACGGAGCCCCGCCTTGGCCCACGGGTTCGCGCCACTCATCCGGCGTGAAATTCATGAACCAGCCGAGATGGAATTTCTTCTTCGCCATGTTCTTTTCCCTGAACCGTTGAGAAAGGAAGTCGCGCGGAACGCTGTCGCTAAAATCGCAAAACTGCCGGCCCGAAGCCGTATCTTGCCTATTAAGCGTTTGTTTCGTTAGCATCGTCAAGCACTGTTTGGTGGCAAAAACATCAGCCCAACCAAAGGGCGTTTCGAATCTGGGCAGGCTGATTTTAAAATGGGCAGCGATGTGCAAATAATGTGCTCGGCCTGAGGTAACAAAACGTCCAAGGTTTCCGCTGAAGGGCGGTTTTTATCCGAGCCCAACGCGCGGCGATGCTCATATGTTAGCCGCGCGATAGGCGCGCCAGCCGCCATAGCGGGAGATATCCTTGGCACCTTCCAGTGCATAGGCCTCGCAGAGAAAGCCTGGATGCACCGAACCATCCGTGAGCGTGACCTTTCCGATGCCCATCGGCTCCGGCAATGCCGCAACGAACCGGGCGAAGGCTTCCGGCGCCAGGGACCAGAGCTCCACCGCGATCCCTTCCCCCGGATATCCGGGGGTGCGTTTCAGTCCCGGCTTTGGCGGTGTCGTTTCCAGCGCGAAGAGCTGGTAGCCGGGCGCGGTTTTCGTGGCGGCGATCATCTTCGCGCCGAGCGATGTCAACTCGTGATTAAGCGCCATGCCGGAAAGATGTGCGCCTGCGACAACAAGGGTTATTTCCTGAGTTGCGGGTTCCGCAACGTGGCTCGACGGCACGATCCGGTTTAACCCCGCGCCGGTACCAAGCGCGGCATGCAGCCGGTCTGCATAAGCGGCGAGGGACGCTTCCGAAAATGCCGGGCCGATCAGCGTAACGCCGAAGGGCGTGCCGTCCGGACGGAAACCCGC
>JAJYAF010000157.1:0-3852 GCA_021779655.1 Pseudomonadota bacterium | reverse complement strand
GCAAAGCAATTGCCGCGAGATCCATGAAATTCACGAAATTCGTATACAGCCCAAGCGTGGCATTGGCCTTGATCGGTTCGGCTCGCATTTCTGCCACGGTGAAAATGGTTGGCGCGGTCGGCAACAGCATCGCGTCGAAATCTTGCAGAATGTCCTGGGCGGCGCGGCGCAGGATCTGAATGCGGTAAATCTCCCGGAATGCGTCGGCGGCACTGAATTTGCGGGCACCCTCGATGATGCTGCGTACCGTCGGATCGAGCGAATCCGGCGACGCGTCGAAAAAATCCTGAATTGCCGCGAGCCGTTCCGCAACGAAGGGGCCACCGTAAAGGGCCGCGGCGATTTCGCGGAACGGTCCGTAATTGAATCCCTGCACATGCCAGCCGAAGGACCTCGCTTTTGCGATAGCGGCGTCGTAGACTGCGGCGCTTGCCGCGTCCCCGGCGAAGTCCCGGTCCATTGGCGCCAGAACGGCGAGTCGCGGGCAGGAGGGCAGGGCCTTGGTCGCGGGTGGCCGGGAATATGGATCGCCCGCGTCCGTGCCTTCCGCGACGCCGAGCACGCGCATGGCGTCCGCAGCCGAGTTCGCGAAAACCGTAATGCAATCAAGCGTCTTACAAGCGGGAACGACGCCGGTCATGGGAATCCGGCCGAAACTTGCCTTTAGCCCGATGAGATTATTGAAGGCAGCGGGAACGCGGCCGGAGCCTGCCGTGTCGGTCCCTAAGGAAAATACCGCCAACCCTGCGCCGACGGCGACGGCGGAGCCGGAGGAGGAGCCACCGGAGACATAATCCGCGTTGAACACCGAGCGCGGTGCGCCATAGGGCGAGCGCGTGCCGTTCAGCCCGGTTGCGAACTGATCGAGATTCGCCTTGCCGAGCAGGATGGCGCCGGCTTCGCGCAACCGGCGCACCACGGTAGCATCCGCTTGCGCGACATAGGCGAAATCGGGGCAGGCCGCCGTGGTCGGCAGGCCCATGACGTCTATATTGTCCTTCACCACGAAGGGAATGCCAAAGAGGGGCAGCGCGTCGAGCGCGGCCATCTCCAGCGCCTCGGCCCGCGCCAAAATATCCGGGGCAGGAATCTGCGTGATGAACACCGCCTTGTCCGGATATGCCGCGATCCGCCGCAGCAATTCCGAAGCTAATTGCCAAGGGGTCAGCGCGGCGGCGCGATAGGCCGCGTGGATGGCGCCGATTTCAAGCAGATCTGGGATCATGTCGCGAGCACCGCCAGGCGCTGGCCGGTGCGCACCGTCTGGCCTGGCGCCGCGGCGATCGAATGAACCGTTCCTGTGGCGGGTGCGACCACGCGTATCTCCATTTTCATCGATTCCAGAATCATCACGGTGTCTCCCGCCTGAACGGTTTCGCCGGGCTGGCTCAGCACCTGCCAAACGCTGCCCGGCAGGGGTGCCGCGACGGCGCGCATCCCGGGATCGAGCGCCATTTCCTCCATCGCCGGCAACGGCTCTTTCTCCTCGAACCGGTTCAGCCCCTTCGCCGCCCAATCCGCCCGCTCGGCGGCGAAGGCGGCGCGCTGCGTCGTCTGGAATGCCGCGATGGATTCAGCGTGCCGCGCGCAGAAGGCGCGGTACTCGGGCAGCGAAAACGCGGTTTCCTCGATTCTGATTTCGTATTTACCGTGCAGGAACTGATCGCGCGCCTGTTCGAGTTCCTCGGTCGACACTTCGAAAAACCGGATCTGGTCGAAATGCCGCAGCAGCCAGGGATGGCCGGGCGCGAAAGGCGGTGTGGCCCGATGCGTGTTCCAGACCTGGAGGGTTCGGCCGAAAAGCTGGTAGCCGCCCGGCCCTTCCATGCCATAGATGCACATATAGGCGCCGCCGATGCCTACCGCGTTCTGCGGCGTCCATGGCCGGGCGGGGTTGTATTTCGTCGTCACGAGCCGGTGACGCGGATCGTAGGGGGTGGCGACCGGTGCGCCGAGATACACATCCCCCAACCCCAGCACCACATAGGAGGCGCTAAAGGCGATGCGCTTCACGTCCTCGATGGAGGCAAGCCCGTTGATGCGGCGGATGAACTCGATATTGTCCGGGCACCATGGCGCATCCGGCCGCGTGGTCTCCTGATATTTCCGCATTGCAAGGCGGATCTGCGGATCGTTCCAGGAAAGCGGAAGATACAGGACGCGGCTTTTCACCACCATCGCTTCCGGCGCCGGCAGCGATGGCAGAATGCGCTCCACCCGCTCCAAGACCTCCGTTCGCGAGATGCGGGTGAGATCGAAATGTATCTGCAAGCTGCGGATTCCCGGCGTGAAGTCGATAACGCCCGGAATCGCCGCTGCGGTCAGGGTGTCCCGCAGCGCTTGCACGCGCAGCCGGAGTTCGAAATCCAGCGTCATCTCGCCGAACTCGACCAGAATATTTTCATCGCCCGCCTGGCGGATCGCGACGTCGCCGTACCGGTAAAGGATCGCGGGCGTATCATCCGCGGCCTCGAAGCGGACCTTGTCGCCCGGCTTCAACTGGCCGAGCTTCCAGAGATCGTCCTTCGTCACCACCGCCGGACAGACGAAGCCGCCGAGGGAAGGGCCGTCCGGCCCCAGCAAAATCGGCATGTCGCCCGTGAAGTCGATGGCGCCGACGGCATAGGCGTTGTCATGGATGTTGGAGGGGTGCAGTCCCGCCTCGCCGCCATCGGCCCGCGCCCATTGCGGTTTCGGCCCGATCAACCGGACCCCGGTGCGGGCGGAGTTGTGATGCACCGCGTAGCTGGCCGTGAACAAGGTCTCGATATCGCTTGCCGTGAAAAAATCCGGGGCCTGGTGCGGCCCGTTCCGGACCTTCAATACCCAGTCTTGCGTCAGCGTCGCGAATTCCGGCTCAACCGGCATGCCTGCGGCGTCGGGCTTCTTCAGCCGCAGCGTATCGCCCGCGCGCAAGGCCGCCCCCGTATGGCCGCCAAAGCCGCCCAACGTGAAAGTGGCCGCCGAACCCAGATATTCCGGCGCGGCGAAGCCGCCCTTTACCGCAAGATAGCTGCGCTGCCCCGGCCCGTCGATGCACCCAAGCGCCAGCATCTGCCCGGCTTTAACCTGCACCGCCACGTTCAGCGCGAGCGGCGCCCCATCCAGCAGGGCTTCCATCTTCGCCCCGGTGAGCGCGACCGTCGCGTCATGCGCGAATTTCAGCGTCGGGCCGGTGAGGGTGAGTTCCAGCGCCGTTTCCCCTGGCGCGTTGCCCAGCAACAGGTTGGCGGCCTGGAAGCTCTTGTCGTCCATCGGCCCGCTCGGCGGAATGCCGACTTCCCAGAAACCGAGCCGTCCCGGCAGGCTTTGCAGCGAGGAAAGCGCGCCGCCCTCCAGCACGGCGACCGTTTTCGGTACGTAGGCAAATGCGTTTAACGTTTGCGTGGTCATACGTCCCGAAATAAATTCGGAAACCCCGAGGATTTCCCGGCAATAATCGGCATTGGTTTCAATGCCGTCAATTTCCGTTTCCGCAAGCCCTTCTCGTAGCTTTTCAATCGCATCGGATCGGTCATCGCCCATCGCGATGAATTTCGCGAGCATGGGATCGTAATAGGGCGAAATTTCCGTACCGGTTTCGGTCCAGTCATCCACCCGCAACCCGGATGGCGGCACGTAACGGATGATGGTTCCGCAGGCGGGGCGGAAGTTTTCAAATGGAATTTCCGCATAGATCCGCGCTTCGATCGCTGCCCCCTTCGCGCGCAGGCTCGCCTGTTCAGGCAGGATGAACCCACCCGCCGCCTGCAGGATCATCCACTCCACCAGGTCCACGCCATACACCGCCTCGGTCACGCCGTGCTCCACCTGCAGGCGCGTGTTCACCTCCAGGAAATAGAAGCCTTGCGC
>JAJYAF010000156.1 GCA_021779655.1 Pseudomonadota bacterium | reverse complement strand
TCCGATCTAATGTTGCCTGGTACACGACGCCGCAATTCATCCGGGTAAACATTCAGATGGCGGATGGCGTTCTCAGTATCGAGGTTCCCCGCAAGCACCTTTATGTCGGCACGCTGTATATCTTTGTGGTCTGGGTCATCGGCACGGCGTTGATCCTGTCGGGGATCTCCGCGCTGTTCCTGCGCAACCAGGTGCGGGGAATACGCCGCCTGGCCGTCGCCGCCGAAGCGTTCGGCATGGGCCGGGATCCGGGGCCGATCCGGCCGGAAGGAGCCGTGGAGGTGCGCCGCGCGGCCAATGCCTTCAACCGCATGCAGGAACGGCTGCGCCGCTTCCTGGCGCAGCGCACCACCATGCTCGCCGGCGTTTCCCATGACCTGCGCACGCCGCTCACCCGGCTGCGCCTCACGCTTGCCATGCTGCCGGATATTCCGGCTGACGATCTCATCGGGATGACCCGCGATATCGAGGAAATGGAACGGCTCATCGGGGTTTATCTTGCGTTCGCGCGCGGCGAGGGCAACGAGAGCGCGCAACCGACCGAGCTCGCACCGCTGCTGGAGGAAGTTGCGGCCGCCGCGCGCCGAACCGGTGCCAGGATAACCTGTGACGCGGAAAATCTTTCCGTCACGCTGCGGCCGGAGGCCATGCGCCGCGCGATCGCCAATCTTGTGGATAATGCGAGGCGGCACGCCAAGAACGTCCTGCTCTCCGCCAGGAGGCATGAGGCGCGGATTATCCGCATCGCCATCGATGACGACGGCCCGGGCATTCCTGCCGGCCAGCGGGACAACCTGTTCCGCCCGTTCGAGAGCGCATCCCCCGGCGGAACCGGCCTTGGCCTGGCCATCGCCCGGGACATCGTGGGCGCCCATGGCGGAAGGCTCATTCTGCTGGACAGCCCCATGGGCGGCTTGCGCGCGCTTATCGAACTGCCGATCTGACGTCCCTCAATAAGGTCTGCCATAATGGGGAACTGGCCAGCTTTGCACCAGAACCAGCCGGGAATCCTGCCGGCGGAACAGATAGGCGCGCCAGGGCTGCATGCCCATGCCCTGAAACCAGGCCGGCCGCCACGGGCCTTGCGTGACGAAGACGTAGCCGGCGGCGGGCTTGGCCGGGTTCTGGCTGTTGGTGCCAAATTGCGGCGCGAGCGACAAGGCTACCGGCATTTTCGCGCCGCCCAACTCCTGCAGTCCGAATTTGACGATCCAGCCAGCGTAACCACTGCCGTCGCTGTTATCGAGCAGCAGCAGCGGCGAATTGGGCGGCAGAACGGCGGCGAGCGAGCGGCCGATTTCAAGCAGATCCGAGGTAGGATAAAAGAGATCGGTCCGGAAACCGTATCGCGTGTTCACAAGTGCCGCGGGTAGCAGCGCCGTGACGAGGCATAGCGCGATGGCAACGGCGCGATGGCGAAGCCAGAAGAGATAGCGCGGCGGAACGAGGCAGGCCAGCGCTGCCATCTCCGCTGCTCCCGTCTGCGCCAGAAAGCGCCAGAAGGTGACGGCGGTACGGGTCTCCTGAAGCGTGAAGCTGGTGGCAAGATAGGTGAACAGGATAAAGGCGGCGTTGCCGAAAACAAACAGCGTTGTCGCCGTGAGCAAAAGCGTTGTTTGCGCCGTAACGGGCTTGCGGCGAATGAGCATACGTAAAAAACCGGCCAGGAAGCCGAGGCCGAGCAGTGTGTATGTGCTCTTTTCCAGCAGCACCCGCCCGGCATTGTGCAGCGTTTGCGGATATTCGGCCCAATGCCATCGCGCGGGCGGCAGGAGGTTATGCCCGCCGCCGGGAATTTCGAGCATGGTGTAACCGGTCCAGACGAGCCACACGGCAAGCGCCGGAATTGCGGCCAGCGCCAGCCAGCCGATGCGGGCCTGCCTGTGGCCACCGGGCAGGAGCAGCAAGCCGAGCGCCACGCCAAACCCCCAGAGGATCAGCAGTGCCAGATTGTCCTGTCGTATGAATACGATCGCCGCCGCGGCGAACGCCATTTCGACCAGAATCCGCCACGATCCGCGCCGCGCGGCCGGCAGTTCAAAGAGCAGGACGGTGAGCATGGCAAAACCCGAGCCGGTGGCCCCGTCGCCCATATTGGAAAGGCTCATTTTGGAAATGAAGCCAGGGTTGAGAAAGCCCTGGAGCAGGATGGCAAGCGCGGCGAGCGCCCATTGCAAGCACCGGTCCGCCGTCTGTCCCGCGGCAGTGAAGCGGAGCGAAAGGCTCCGGCCAAGGGCCGCCGCCGAGGCCAGCATGACCAGAATATTCCACCAGGCGCCGGTGGCGAGCAAGCGGACGATGCCGGCCGGTGAAGGATCAGGACCGAGCAGCCAGGTGGCATAACCGGAAAGCGCCACCGCGCGCGGATAGGCCGGCATGAGGGACGCGATCAGCGGATGAGCCCTATCCGGGAAATGCCCGGTACGGCACATGGCGACGAGATTGGGACCCCAGAAGGAAAAATCATCGAAAGCGGTGGTGCGCAGGCTGAGCAGGATCAGCCAGAGCGGTATACTCAGCAGCAACACCAGCGGTGCAAAACTTCCTTCCTGGCGATAGCGGATACCAACGCCAAGGCCGGCCACCCCGAATGCGGCCAGGGCCGCGCTTACCGGGGTCAGACCGGCTTGCGCAAGGCAGCCGGCCGCGACAAGAACAAGGCAGGCCAGGCCCCAGCCCGTGAAGAGCGCCGTTTCCATCCGCCGCGCGCCGGTGAGAAAACCGAGGCCGCAGGTGAATACCACGACGATCGCAAAGCGCAGCGCCTGCAACAGGTCGGGAAGCGCCGGGAGCAGGCCGGGTTGAAGATCGTTCGGGATGCCCATCGCTGGCCGGATAGCGCGTCGGGCCGCCGCCTCCAAGCAAGGTCTGCGGCATTCATGATTCACGCGCATCCCCCCCGCCCGAGCAGGTGGCTTGACCAGCCCCTGCTGCGATGCGACATGCGAGGGCGGTATGTTTGACCTTGCGGTCAGAGCGCCTCATCATGGCGCCCGGGAGAGGAGAGTGCGGTGCGGCCGGTTATTGCGGACTTCTTCCCTATCCTGGTTTTCGGTCTCATCGCCGCGGTGATTGGTGCCGCGATGCTCGTGGGATCGATTTTCGCGGCGCATCAGAAGCCTTACGAGGCCAAGCTTGCCGCCTATGAATGCGGTTTCGAGGCATTCGACAACGCCCGCCGGAAATTCGATGTTCGGTTCTACCTGGTGGCCATCCTGTTCATTGTCTTCGACGTTGAGGTGGCGTTCCTGTTTCCATGGGCGGTAAGCCTTTCACGTATCGGGCTTCTGGGCTTCTTTTCCATGCTGGCATTCCTCGCGGTGCTGACGGTAGGCTTTATCTACGAATGGAACAAAGGGGCGCTGGATTGGGAATAGCGACATGAGCGGTACGAGCGACAACACGCTGCTGTGGAACCGGAAGGAGATACCGGCCGGGCCTGAGCAGGACGCGGTGATCAAGGGAATCACCGGGGAAATCGCCGGGAAAGGCTTTGTTGTTGCCCAGCTTGACAAGCTGGTGAACTGGGCGCGTACGGGCAGTTTGTGGCCGATGACCTTCGGCCTGGCCTGCTGCGCGGTGGAGATGATCCACGCCTATATGCCGCGCTGGGACCTGGACCGTTTCGGAGTCATTCCACGCGCGAGCCCGAGGCAGAGCGATGTGATGATCGTCGCCGGCACGCTGACCAACAAAATGGCGCCGCCCCCGCGCAAGGTACACGACCAGATGCCGGAGCCGCGCTGGGTGATCTCCATGGGTAGCTGCGCCAATGGCGGCGGCTACTATCATTATTCCTACTCGGTGGTCCGGGGCTGCGACCGGGTGGTGCCGGTGGATATCTACGTTCCGGGCTGCCCACCCACGGCGGAGGCGCTGGTATACGGAATTCTGCAACTGCAGAAGAAAATTCGACGCACGGGGACAATTCTGCGTGGCTGAGGAAACGCCGGACCAAGCCGCGCCGGACCCGTTGCTGGAACAAATACGGGCTTTGCCCGGCGTGACCGCCGTGCGCCGCGAGTTGGGCGAACTGGTCGCCTGGGCAGAGCCTGACTCGATACTGGGCCTGTTGCAGCACCTGCGTGATGCCCCGGCATTCGCCTTCGCGCAGGTGATGGACATTTGCGGCGTTGATTGGCCGGACCGGCCGCTTCGGTTCGAGGTTGTCTATAATCTGCTTTCCGTCACCCGTAATGAGCGGCTGCGGGTGGTCTTGGCGGTGGGGGAGGGCATCGCCGTTCCGTCCGTCTCCGGCCTCTGGCCCAACGCCACCTGGTGGGAGCGCGAGGTGTGGGATTTGTTCGGCATTCCGTTCGATGGTCTGGCGGATCACCGCCGAATCCTGACCGATTACGGCTTTGAGGGATTCCCGCTGCGCAAGGATTTTCCGCTGACGGGCTATCTGGAAGTCCGTTACGATGAGGAGCGCAAAGCGGTGGTGTACGAAAAGGTGGAACTGCCACAGGAATTCCGCAATTTCGATTTCCTCTCCCCCTGGGAAGGCGTGACCACGCTGCCCGGCGATGAGAAAGCGCATCGCGGATGAGCGGCTTTTCCCCGGAGCCGTCGCGGCAGACGATTGAGATCGACAAGCACACGATCAATTTCGGTCCCCAGCATCCGGCGGCGCATGGCGTGTTGCGGCTGGTTCTGGAAATGGACGGAGAGGTGGTGGAGCGGGCCGATCCACATATAGGCCTGTTGCATCGCGGAACCGAGAAGCTCATCGAATATAAAACCTATTTGCAGGCGGTGCCGTATTTCGACCGCCTGGATTACGTCTCGCCGATGGGTTGCGAACATGCCTTCGCCCTGGCCACCGAGAAGCTGTTAGGCATTACGCCGCCGGAACGTGGACAATGGATCAGGGTGATCTTTGCCGAGGTAACGCGCGTGCTGAACCATCTGCTCGCGGTGGTGAGTTTCGCGCTGGATTGCGGCGCGCTCACGCCCGGACTCTGGGGATATGAAGAACGCGAGAAGTTGCTGACCTTTCATGAAGCGGCATCCGGCGCGCGGTTTCATGCCAATTATTTCCGCCCCGGCGGCGTCGCCCGCGATTTGCCGGCGGGCTTGACGGATGAACTGGCGCAATGGTGCGAAACCTTTCCGAAATTTCTTGATGATCTGGAAGAGCTGCTGACCGGAAACCGGATATGGAAGCAGCGCGTGGTGGATATCGGGGTGTTCTCGGCGGCCGAGGCGTTGGCCTGGGGATTTTCCGGGCCGAATCTGCGGGCAAGCGGCGTGGCATGGGATCTGCGCCGTACGCAACCTTACGACAAATATGCCGAGGTGGAATTCGATGTCGCCATCGGCAAGCGTGGCGACAGCTATGACCGCTATCTCGTGCGTATCGCGGAGATGCGGGAGAGTGTGAAGATCATCCTGCAGGGGCTGCGCAAAATCAAGCCTGGCCCGGTTCGGATAGTGGATCACAAATTCGCGCCGCCGCATCGGGCTGAGATGAAGCACTCCATGGAAGCGCTGATTCATCATTTCAAGCTCTATACCGAAGGCTTTCACGTGCCGGCGGGTGCCACCTATACCGTTGTGGAAGCGCCCAAGGGCGAGTTCGGCGTGTATCTGGTGGCCGACGGCACAAACCGCCCGTATCGCTGCAAGATACGTCCCACCGGCTTTGCGAATTTGCAGGCGCTGGAAATCCTGTCAAAGGGGCATATGCTGGCGGACACGGTGGCGATTTTAGGATCGCTCGACGTGGTTTTTGGTGAGATCGACCGGTGACGACAAATTCACAGCCTGAACAGTTCGCGTTCGATGAGGTCTCGGAACCCCTGGTGGCCGCCGCGATCGCCCGTTATCCCGCTGGCAAGCAGGCGAGCGCGGTCACCGACCTGCTCGACCTC
>JAJYAF010000155.1 GCA_021779655.1 Pseudomonadota bacterium | reverse complement strand
GCGATGGCCGGTATTCCGGCGGCGCAGCGCGCCGGGATCGTTCTGCTCACCGACGGCGAGGTTTCCGACGCGCCCGGCCGGAGCGATCCCGGCGCGCCGGTCACCACGCTGCTCACGGCCAGCGGCGAGGAGACAGACCGCGAACTGCGCCTCACCAACGCGCCGGGCTACGGCCTGGTTGGCCAGCGCGTCACGGTCGGCTTCACGGTGATCGACCACGGCGCGCGGGACGCGGGCGCCACGGTGCCGGTTGCCATTACCGCCGGCGGCGAGGGGATCTGGAGCCGCCCGGTGCCGGTGGGCTTGCCGATGGCCGTGGAAATTCCGGTCAGGCATGCCGGCCCCGTTGTTATCTCGGTGCGGGCGGCGCCGCTCGCGGGCGAGGTCTCGACCGTCAATGACCAGGCCGCTTTCACCCTGAACGGCGTGCGCAAGCGCCTGGAGGTGTTGCTGGTTACCGGCAGTCCCAACCAGGGCGAGCGCGCCTGGCGCGTGCTGCTGAAATCGGACCCGGCCGTGCAGCTCGTGCATTTCACGATTCTGCGCACGCCGGATGAGCTGATGGACGCGCTGCCCAGCGAACTCGCGCTGGTGCCGTTCCCGGTCGAGGAACTGTTCAACACCGATATCGGCAGGTTCGATCTCATCATCCTCGACCAGTTCGATGCGACCGGGCTGCTGCCCGCGCAGTATCTCGCGAACATGGCGAACCGCGTGGAGCGGGGCGGCGCGCTCCTGGTGGAGGTGGGGCCGGAGTTCGAGGGCGGCGACAGCCTGGCCGATACGCCGCTCGGCCCGCTTCTGCCCGCCGTGCCGGCGCCGGCGGGGACGGCGATCCAGCCCTTCTCCCCGGCGGTGACACCGCTCGGCGCCCGGCACCCGGTAACGGCGCCCTTCGCCGGCGCCCGGCTCGCGCCCTGGTACCGGCAGGAGATCGTCACCCAGACCGCCGGCGATGCGCTGCTCTCCGGCATCGGCGACGCGCCGCTGCTGATTTTGGCGAAGGCCGGAGAGGGGCGGGTTGGGTTTCTTGCCTCCGATCAGTTCTGGGTCTGGACGCGCGGGGGCGCCCATGCCGGACCGGCCATGCCGCTGCTGCGGCGCTGCGTGCACTGGCTGCTGGGCGAGCCGGGGCTGGAGGCCGAGGCGCTGACGGCGCGCATCGGGAACGGACTGCTCGAACTGCGCAGGCAGACCTTGAGCGACGCCTATCCGGGGGATGCCACGATCACCGCGCCGGATGGCCGCGCCACCCGCTTGCCGCTCACCCGCCAGGCGGCGGGGGAATATGCCGCAACGCTTGCCGCCTCCCAGCCCGGCGTGTGGCGCATCGCCGAGGGCGGGCTGGTTGCCGATGCGGTGCAGACGATGCGAAACCCGCTGGAATATCAGGATCTCGCCGCCACCGCCGCGATCCTCCGGCCGCTGAGCAGCCGCGTGGTCTGGCTCGGGCGGGAGGCGGTGCCTTCCCTGTCATCGATGCTTCACCCACGCCACGCCGCCGAGATCGCCGGGGAGCGCGCGGTGCCGCTGCTGCCGCCTTTTCCGGCGATGCTGGTGGCGCTTTTTCTGCTTGGCGCGGCATGGTGGCGGGAGAGGGGATGAACCCGGCCAGCGCGTGCATCCGGGGCGGCCGTTTGTTCATGGCGAATTCCACCGGAAACGGCACCGGCCGGCGCGGCGTGATGGCTGCGGCACAGCCGGAAGCGCCAGGAGAATGAAGCGCCGGGAGAATTAAGCGCCGGCAGAGTTTGGGATTGAAGCGCAGGGCGGCCTGCCGTATGCTAGGCCCTTCTGGGTGGATACCAGATATTTTTTTTGATCAGACGTAAGGACAGTTTTAGTAGTGCGACCCCCGAAAAACGACCGCGATCGTCAGCGCCAGCGCCGCCGCGGATTTGATGACGACAATTTCTACGGCAACGCGCCCCCGCCCCCGCCATCCTTTTCCGGGTTCGGTTCGTCCGCGCCGGAAGTGAAGGCGACCGTGAAATGGTATAATCCGGAAAAAGGCTTCGGCTTTGTCGAAATGGCAGACGGTTCGGGAGACGTGTTTCTGCACGCCAATTCCCTACAGCATGCCGGTTACCAGACCGTTTCTCCGGGGGCGGTCCTGCAAATCCGCGTCGGGCAGAGCCAGAAGGGCCGCCAGGTGGAGCAGGTCGTTTCCGTTACCGAGGGAACCGGCGAATATACCGGTGGCGGCGGCGGTGGCGGCCGCGGTGGTGGTGGCGGGGGCTATGGCGGCGGTTTCGACCGGCCGCGCGGCCCGCGCCCGCCCCGCCAGCAGCCGAGCGGCCCGTCGGTGGAAATGACCGGTATCGTGAAATGGTATAATTCCACCAAGGGCTTCGGCTTCATCAGCCCGCAGAACGGCGGGAAGGATGTTTTCGTGCATGCGACCGCGCTGGAGCATGCCGGCCTGCCGCCGCTGCAGGAAGGCCAGTCCGTGCGCATGAACGTGGTGCAGGGCGCCAAGGGGCCGGAGGTCAGCTCGATCAGCGTCGACTGACGGCTTTTTCCGCCGGAACGCAAGCAGATGGAAAAGGGCGGCTCCGCGCGGCGGGGCGCCCTTTTTTCTCAACCTCCGTCCAGTGCGCCGCTCGTAATGCGGCGCACGCCCGCCCGGTCGAGCCGGGCAAGCGCTGCCTGGAGCGAGCCCGAGGTGTCGATGGCGCGGCAGGCATCCATGATGACGGTGGCCTTGAAGCCGTGGGATGCGGCGTCCTCCGCCGACCATGCGACGCAGAAATCGAGCGCCAGGCCGCAGAGGAAGACCTCGCCGACGCCGCGCGTGGCGAGATAGCCGGAAAGCCCCGTGACGGTTTTCCGGTCCGCCTCCAGAAAGGCGGAATAGCTGTCCACCTCGCGGTGCAGGCCCTTGCGCAGTATCAGGCCGGCATGCGGAATATCGAGCCCCGGATGGAAGGCGGCGCCGGGCGTTGCCATCACGCAATGCGCCGGCCAGAGGGTCTGCGGCCCGTAGGGGAGCGTGACCTGGGCGAACGGGGCGAGGCCGGGATGTTGGGCGGCGAAGGAGACATGATCCGGCGGATGCCAGTCCTGGGTGAGAACCACCGTCTCGAAACGCCGCGCGAGCCGGTTGACGAGCGGCACGATGGCGTCTCCTTCCGCCACGGCCAGCGCGCCGCGCGGGCAGAAATCGTTCTGGATATCGACGACGAGCAGCGCGGCGGCGGGATTCATGCGCGCAGTATAGGAGATTTGCGCGCGCGTTATAGGGGGGATATGGACAGGGGGCGGAGGGATGGGCTAAGGCTCCGCGCTTGCAGGAACGCGGGAGGCCGGGGCGCTTGAGCGCGCCGGCCGTTTGGACCGCGGTCCGTTGGCACAGGCCAAAGGATAGGAGCCGAAATGGCGAAGAAGATTGTTGGCTATATCAAGTTGCAGATCCCCGCCGGCAAGGCGAACCCCTCGCCGCCGGTCGGCCCCGCCCTTGGCCAGCGCGGGTTGAATATCATGCAGTTCTGCAAGGAGTTCAACGCCCAGACCCAGGCCATGGAGCCGGGGATGCCGGTGCCGGTGGTGATCACCGCCTATGCCGACCGGACGTTCACCTTCATTACCAAGACCCCGCCCAACACCTATTTCCTGAAGAAGGCGGCGGGCATCGCCAAGGGTACCTCCACGCCGGGCAAGGGCGCCGCGGTCGGCAAGGTGACGATGGCGCAGCTGCGCGAAATCGCCGAGACCAAGATGGTGCACATGAACGCCAACGATGTCGATGGCGCGGTGCGGATGCTGGCCGGCTCCGCGCGCTCGATGGGCATTTCCGTGGTGGAGGGCTGAGCGATGGCCAGGAACAAGCGCCTGAACAAGGCCTATGAGAGCTTCGAGCGGAGCAGGAGCTATCCGCTCGGCGAGGCGCTGAAACTCGCCAAGGCCAATGCCCGGGCGAAGTTCGACGAGACGATCGAGATTTCGTTGAATCTGGGAATCGACCCGCGCCACGCGGACCAGATGGTGCGCGGCCTGATCTCGCTGCCCAACGGCACCGGCAAGACGCTGCGGGTGGGCGTGTTCGCCCGGGGGCCCAAGGCGCAGGAGGCTCTGGCCGCCGGCGCCGACGTGGTGGGCGCCGAGGATCTGGCGGAGGCGGTGCAGGCCGGGGATATCCGGTTCGACCGCTGCATCGCCACGCCGGACATGATGGCCCTGGTCGGGCGTCTGGGCAAAATTCTGGGGCCGCGCGGCCTGATGCCGAACCCGAAGCTTGGCACCGTGACGATGGACGTGAAGGGCGCGGTTACCGCCGCCAAGTCCGGGCAGGTGGAATTCCGGGCGGAGAAGGCGGGCATCATCCACGCCGGTATCGGCAAGGCGAGCTTCGATGAGACGAAGCTGATCGAGAACGCGAAAGCGCTGGTGGACGCCGTGCAGAAGGCGAAACCGGCCGGCGCGAAAGGGACCTATTTGCAGAGAATGGCGGTCAGTTCCACCATGGGCCCGGGCATCCGGGTGGATGTGGCGAGCCTGGCCGGTTGACGAGATACGCGGCGGGCAGAGCCGCCGCGGTTTGACGAGATACGCGGCGGCAGAGCCGCCGCGGTTTGACGAGATACGCGGCGGCAGAGCCGCCGCGGGCAGGAGGGCAACCTCCGAACCTGTCCGAGACCGTATGTACCCCCGGGTTCGATATACCCTCGGGGTTTGATGGGAAATGCTCCCGCACACGGTAGACGAGGTGCCAAGGCCCTTGATAGCCAAAGGCTTTGGCGGTTCCGATGCGTAAAGGACAGGCGATGGGCGCTCGGGGATGGTCTCCGGCGCCTTGGGTAACCCGAGGCATCCAGGTTCTCCTGGGTGTCGCTGACTTGGAGACGGATTGTGGATCGCCTGGAGAAGCATAATTTCGTCGCGGAGCTGGCGGCGGTGTTTGCCGATACGTCGATGGTGGTCGTCTCCCGCAACGATGGGATGACCGTGGCCGACGTGACCGAGCTGCGCCGCAGGATGCGCGTGGCGGGGGCAAGCTACAAGGTCGCGAAAAACCGTCTGGCGCTCCTGGCTCTAGAAGGAACCCGGTTCGACGGGCTGAAATCCCTGATGAAGGGGCCGACCGCGCTTTCCTGGTCCATGGACCCGGTGGCGGTGGCCAAGACGGCCGTCGACTTCGCCAAGACCAATGACAAGTTCGTGCTGATCGGCGGGGCGCTCGGCTCCCAATTGCTTGATGCAAACGGGGTGAAGGCGCTTTCCGAACTGCCGTCGCTGGACAGCCTGCGGGCCAGATTGCTGGGGCTGATCAACGCCCCTGCGACCCGGATCGCCGGCGTGTTGCAGGCGCCGGCCGGCCAGCTTGCCAGGGTTTTCGCGGCGTATGCCAGGACCAGCGAGAGCGAGGCGGCTTGACGGCGTTTTCGTCATGGCTGGTAGTGTTTGCTTGTGGATTTTGCATGCCCGCATGGTGCGGGCTTGCATGGAACCGACCAAAGTTTATTTTAGTAAGGATTTCTGAAGATGGCCGATTTAGATAAGCTCGTCGACGAGCTCTCGAAACTCACCGTGCTGGAAGCATCCGAGCTTTCCAAGCTCCTGGAAGAGAAGTGGGGCGTTTCCGCTGCCGCCCCGGTCGCGGTTGCCGCCGCTCCGGCCGGAGGCGGTGCCGCCGCGCCCGCCGCCGCCGCCGAGGAGCAGACCGAGTTCACCGTTATTCTTGCCGCCGCCGGCGACAAGAAGATCAACGTGATCAAGGAAATCCGCACCATCACGGGACTGGGCCTGAAGGAAGCCAAGGACCTTGTCGAAGGCGCGCCGAAGACGGTCAAGGAAAACGCGACCAAGGACGAGGCTGCCGCGATCAAGAAGACACTGGAAGAGCAGGGCGCGACTGTCGAAATCAAGTAGTATGTCATCTTCCGCCGCGGCCTG